>NZ_JBSFYC010000016.1:0-133098 GCF_053595675.1 Streptomyces sp. NPDC002446
GCCCACCTTCCTCCGGTGGTTCCCACCGCCGTCAAGACCGGTTCGTCGAATCCGGATCACATGGCAGTGGACCTTTCTGAGGGTGAGCAGATCCATCGCCTCGCGCAGGTCCGCCGGCGGCTCTCCGTGCGCGGGACGCACCAAGAGCTTGACGGGTTCCGCAATCGCCAGAAGATGGTGAACCCCTTCACACACCAGCCGACCGGGAATTCCTACTCCATCGGCCATACCGGAAACTTCGTCCTGGGCGGCCCCCAGGAAGGCGACTACGAGGCGCTCTTCGAACGCGCCGGGAACAGTACCGGCCTGTCCGAAGCGGAACTCGCCAAGCACTTCATCCGGGCCCTGACCGAGCCGGGATACGCATTCGACGGAATGAGCGAGGAGGGCCGCAAGTACTGCGCGAAGGTGGTCGCCATCATTCAGGGCGCGGAATTCCGCCGTGCCGCGGCCAACCCGACCGTGGCGATCGCCGCCTTCAACCAGGTCGTCACCGGCGCCGCCGGAACGCTGCACGAGGCCTTCAACCGGTACGCCATCTTCGCCAAGGCCAAGGGGAACTCCGCCACCGGCGGCTCCAAGGACTCCCAGTTCCACCGCGATGCGGAGGTGGACCAGGAAGACGGGGACTTCAAGAGGCGAGCGGTCAACGAGTACCAGGCACTCGCCGAGCTGGTCTCCGCCAACGGCTTCGACCCGAACGAGGAGGAAGAGTTCTACAAGGGCTGCGACGAGATCGCGGCCACCTCGATGAGCTCCCTCACCGCCACGTTCGCGTACACGGTTTCCTGATCCTCATCGCCGTCCATTCCACCGCCACCGCCCTCGCGCGGCACGAGAAATATCCCAGCAGCTCGACAGGCAAACGAACAAACGAATAGCTCAAGAAACAACCGAATCGGCCAGTTCGCATATCCAGGGAGTAACAGAACATGCCCACCTACCTGTCCCCCGGCGTCTACGTCGAGGAAGTCGCCAGCGGGTCGCGGCCCATCGAAGGGGTCGGGACGTCGGTGGCGGCCTTTGTGGGGCTCGCTCCCACCGGTCCGCTCAACGAGCCGACGCTGGTGACGAACTGGTCCCAGTACGTGGCCGCCTTCGGGGAGTTCACGGACGGGTACTACCTCGCGCACGCCGTGTACGGGTTCTTCAACAACGGGGGCACGGCCGCGTATGTCGTACGGGTGGGCGGTTCCGGCACCGGAGAGTCGCGGGGCGCCGGGTCCCCTGAGGCGCCCAGGGCGCTGACGGCAGGAGAGCCGGCCGCGCTCGGGGCCTTCAAGGTCGCGGCGATCGCGGCTGGTTCCGCCGCCGGCGGGGCGCTCACCATCGAGGTGCAGGACGTCGAGGGCGAGGGCAGCGCCGACCGGTTCAAGCTGGTCGTCAGGGACGGCGACAAGGTCGTCGAGAGCTTCGACGTCAGCGCGAAGAAGAGCTCGCGGAACTACGTCGTCGCGCTGGTGAAGCAGCGCTCCAAGGCGATCGTCATCGAGGAGGCCGTCCCGGCGGGCCAGGTGACGAAGCCGGACGCCCAGAGCCTCACACTGGCCCCGCCCACCCCGGCGCCCACGCCCGCCGCCGGAAACGGCACTGTCGAGCAGCTCGCCTCCGGCCAGTTCATCGGCGACTCCGCCGACCGCACCGGCTTCGGCGGCCTGGAGGCGCTCGACGAGGTCAACATGGTCGCCGTACCCGACCTGATGGCCGCCTATCAGCAGGGCCTGATCGACCTGGAGCAGGTCAAGGCCGTCCAGCTGGGCCTGATCGCGCACTGCGAGCTGATGGGCGACCGGATGGCGGTCCTGGACCCGCCGCCGGCGCTCAACGCCCGCGACATCCGCAAGTGGCGCCAGGAGATCGCGGGCTACGACTCCCGCTACGCCGCGCTCTACTACCCGTGGATCAAGGCCTTCGACCCGGCCACGGGCCAGACCCGTACCATCCCGCCGTCCGGGCACATGGCCGGTGTGTGGGCCCGTAACGACTCCGAGCGTGGCGTCCACAAGGCCCCGGCGAACGAAATCGTCCGTGGGGCGGTCGACTTGGAGCTGCAGATCACCCGCGGCGAGCAGGATCTGCTCAACCCGGTCGGCGTGAACTGCATCCGGGCCTTCCCCGGACGCGGAATCCGGGTGTGGGGCGCACGGACCATGGCCTCCGACCCGGCCTGGCGCTACCTGAACGTACGGCGCTACTTCAACTACCTGGAGGAGTCGATTCTCATCGGCACCCAGTGGGTGGTTTTCGAGCCGAACGACGAGGCGCTGTGGGCCCGCATCCGGCGCAATATCTCGGCTTTTCTGGTGAACGAGTGGCGCTCGGGCGCATTGTTCGGGCAGCGGCCCGAGGACGCGTTCTATGTGAAATGCGACGCGGAGACCAACCCGGTCGAGTCCGTCGACCTGGGGCGGGTCGTATGCGAGATCGGCATCGCGCCCGTCAAGCCCGCCGAGTTCGTGGTCTTCCGGCTGGCCCAGTTCTCGGGCGGTGGCGGAGAGCTGGAGGAGTAACAAGAGTAACCGAAGCCAGCCATCTCCTCCTCCCCCCTCCCCCTCCCCCTCTCCCGTCATCACGTTTCCTCATCCCACAACAGGAGTGAACCACCTTGTCCCTTCAGCCCGGTGACGCCCTCACCTCACACAATTTCGGCCTGCAGATCGACGGCGTGATGGTCGAATACCTGCAGGAGGTCAGCGGACTGACCATGGAGCAGGACGTCATCGAATACCAGCAGGTCTCGGCGGACGGAAAGCCCGTCGTGAAGAAGATGCCCGGCACGAAGAAGGCCGGTGAATGCACGGTGACCCGCGGTATGACGCAGAGCAGCGCGTTCAGCGAGTGGATCAACAAGTCCATTGCGGGCGACATGGGTTCGGCCCGCAAGAACGCCACGATCATGATGATGGACTACCAGAACAACCCCGTGAAGCGTTACAACATGCGCAATGCCTGGTGCAGCAAGGTCGAGACCAGCGGGGTCAAGGCAGGCGACGCCGCCGCGCTGACCGAGCAGGTCACCATCGTCTTCGAAGAGCTGGTCATCGAGTAATGCGGCGCGACGGTCCGGCGGGGGCGCAACAGCAACGCGAGCCGCTGCGTACGGAATTCGAGTTCGAGCTGCCGCGCGGATTCGTGGACGAGTCGGGGACGGTCCACCGAAACGGCGCGATGCGGCTCGCAACGGCACGGGACGAACTGATCCCGCTGCGGGATGTGCGTGTGCGCGAGAATCCGGCGTATCTGTCGGTCGTGCTGCTGGGCCGGGTCATCACCCGGCTCGGGACGCTCGCGTCCGTGCACGACGGGACGGTGGAGAACATGTTCGCCTCCGATCTGGCCTTTCTGCAGGACTTCTACCGGCAGATCAATGCGGAGGGCCACACGCGCGCCGCGGTGTCCTGCCCGCACTGCGAGGAGTCCTTCGAAGTGGAACTGGCCGGGAGCCGCCTGGGGGAATCGTGACGTACGCGACCGGGCGCATCGAGGAGGAAGTCGCCTATCTCGCCTACCACTTCCACTGGGGCATCGACGACATCCTCGACCTCGAACACGCCGACCGGCGCGCGTACGTGTCACAGATCGCCGCCCTGGTGGAGCGGGCTGAAGGGGAGCAGTGACGGAGGATGGGGTTGTTCAGGCGGCGACGGGGGTCGCGAAGTGCCAAGGGAACGCAGCGTGCGCATGAGCCTGCGCTCGGGGCGGCTGCGGCTGCGGCTGCCTCTGCCGGGAGCGCGGACGGTGGTGGTCGCGGCGGAGGTGGCGGTGGCTGTGGCGGCTGGTCTGCCACGCCCCCCATCCAGCGCGTCCTGGCGACGCCCCACACCATCGCGGAGGCCGGCTTCGCCGCGTCGCTGAGCACACACCGCAACCCGTCCTTCGGAGGGGAGCTGGGGCACGACGTCCGTGCCACGGCACCCGGTGGTGTGCTGCACAACGCCCTGGTGCCGGTCACCGGCCACCCCCTCGACCTCGGGCTACCGACCCTGCGGCTTCCGGTCGCAGGGCGGACCGACGAACCCGCGGCCGGTAGCACGGGGGCAGCTTCTGCGTTCGCAGCTGTGCCGGGCGTGGGTGCGGGGGCGGGGTGGGGCTTTGGCGTGGGGCGAGGCGTTGGGGCTGCGCCAGGACCGGGGGCTGACGCGGGTGTGGGGCGAGGCGTTGGGGCTGGGGCAGGCGCGGAGAACCGGGATGGGGTGCGTACGGAGAACCGGCGGGCGGCAC
The DNA here is from genome assembly GCF_053595675.1 of Streptomyces sp. NPDC002446. Classification (NCBI taxonomy): domain Bacteria; kingdom Bacillati; phylum Actinomycetota; class Actinomycetes; order Kitasatosporales; family Streptomycetaceae; genus Streptomyces; species Streptomyces sp. NPDC002446. Next base: position 4,222 of record NZ_JBSFYC010000016.1, read on the forward strand.
GTACGGAGAGCCGGGGTGCGGAAAGTACCGAGAGTCGGGGTGCCGCACGTACCGAGGCCCAGGGTGCGGAACGTACCGAGAGTCGGGGTGCGGCACGTACCGAGACGCGAGGTGCCGTACGCGGCGAGACGCGAGGTGCCGTACGCGGCGCGGCCCGAAGCGCGGTCGCCGTGCAGAGGGCAGCCGCGGTGCCGGGCGCGCCGAGTACCGCCGCCTCTGCCGTGCGCGCGCCTGGTCAACCGGCGTCGGGGGGCGAGCTGTCGTCCGCGACCCCACGGAACGACGTGCCGGGCGCAGTGCCGGTCACGTCGCCGAGCACGCCATCGCGCGGCGCGGCGTCCGAGCCGTCCGAGCCGTCCGAGCCGTCCGGGCCGTCCGGGCCGTCCGGGCCGTCCGGGCCGTCCGCCGCGTCGCCTACCACGCCGCCTGCCAGGCCATCTGCCAAGCCGTCCGTCACGCCGACCGCCATGCCGCCCCTCACTCCGTCGGACGCCCTCCCCTCGGCTCTGCCCGTAGCCAGGCCCGTACGGAAGGCCGTCGGCGCGCGATCCCCGCTCACCTCGACCGGTGAGGTCGCGCTGCCGCCGCGCCGGCTGCGGCCGGCCACCCCGTCGCGTACGCGGAGCAGCGTCACCGTCCCCTCCCCCGCTCCCACCGCGCCTTCCGCTCCCACCGCGCCCTCGCCACGCACCGAAGCGCCATCGGCGCCGACGGCCACAGCGGATCCGGCAACGGCTCCCCCAGTCACTCCCGTCTCCCCCCGCACCCCGACCACCGAACCGCCGGGCGACAGTGCGGCACCAGCCCCCACCGCTGTCGTCCCCCGCCGACCGATCGCCCCGAGCCCGACCGCGAGCGACGGCGAACGAACGCCCCGGCCGGTGCAGCGGGCAGGTGGACAGGCTGCCCAACGGCTCGTGCGGCGGACCGCAAAAACAAGTGGTCAGCGCCTGGGACTTGGAGCTCCGCTGCCCCCGAATGGAGAGACCAGCAACCCGGTCAAGGGCATTGCGGCCGACGCACAGCCGGTCCAGCCGTCGACCGATGACGGCCGTACGCCGAGCCCCGGCCCGTCCGCGCAACCCGCGGTCCCACACAAGCCACTGATCGGCGCACCGGCCGAGTCCACCGCGATCCGTCGGCAGGACGCTGCACCGGCGCGTACACCCACGGCAACACCAACATCAACGCCAGCGCCAGCGCCAGCGCCAGCGCCAACACCGCTACCGGCCCCGGCCCCGGCCCCGGTGCAGCGTTCCGCGACGGCCATCGAACCGTCTGCCCCCGGGCCATTGACGACGACCCATACATCGGTGAGCCATACCTCGGAGAGCCACACCCAGGAATCCCGTACGCCGACGAAGCGAGTGCTGACAACCAGCGTCCCTCGTCGACCTCTCGCCGCTCCCCTCGTCGCCGCCCGCCGAGCACCGCTCGCGTCGGAACGTGCACTCGCCCCGGTCGCCCCCGTCGCCCCGCAACCTTCCACCGGGCAGAGGGCGGAGCCCGGTGGCCCCGCGGCGGTGCAGCGATCAACCGTGCAGGCCGCAGCACCCGCCGTCCCCCTACGGCGAGCGTCGAGCCCGGCTCACACGGACAGCACAGCTGGCACAGCGGGATCCGTGCCCCGACGTGCGGGTCTCCCGGCCGTCGCCCTACAGAAACCGGCATCAGCACCCGCACCGGCACGGACACCGAGCCCCTCGCGCGCTCCGTCTCGTCCGACCCGGACCGCACCGGCCGTCCCCAGCATGCCCATGGTGCGGCGTGCCCCGACCGCCTCCAGTGCCCCGGCCCCGCCCCCAACGCCGACCCCCAAGCCCTTCGCGTCAACCACGCCCCCCGGTTCCCCTCCAGCAGGAACCATCCGTCCGATCCAGCGCGCCCCCAGGTCCTCCCCAACCGTCCCCACACCACCAACACCCACACCACCAACCCCCGCAGAAGCCACCCCGAAAACCACCACGAAACCCACCCCGAACAGCTCCCCACCTCCCCCCAGAACCACCCCCACCACCCCCATAACCCCTACCGAACCCACCACCCCCACCACTCCCCCCACCCCCACCAACCCCACCGACCCCGCCGCCCTAGACGCGCTCGCGCGTCGGCTCGTGGCGCCGCTCTCTCGGCTGCTCCGGGCCGAGTTGCGTGGCGACCGCGAGCGCATCGGCCGACTGCGCGATCACGGCCGCTGACCCGCACCGTCCCGCATCCATCCCACCCGTCCCACCCGCGTTCCCGCTCTCCCATCCCACCCGCGTTCCCGCTCTCCCGTCCCACCCGCGTTCCCGCTCCAGCCCCGACCGGCCCGCCGCCGCCTCACCGAAAGACCACCCACCATGCCCCAGGCCCAGGACCCCGGTTCCACCGTCTTCTTCAAGCTGACCATCGACGGCCAGGACCTCGGCCTGTTCAACGGATGTGACGGCCTGGCCTCCGAGGTGCAGGTGGAGCAGCGGCAGGAGGGCGGCAACAACGGTTTTGTCTGGCAGTTGCCCACTCGCGTGACGTTCTCCACGATCCGTCTCACCCGTCCCCTCACCGCCGACACCTCCCGTGTGGCCGCCTGGATCTCGTCCCTCGCCACCGGCATCAGCAGGCCCACCGCGCAGATCGCCGCACTGCGCGCCGATGGCTCGGTCGTCGCGCAGTGGGGGCTCGTGGAGGTGCTGCCCGTGCGCTGGCAGGGGCCGAGTCTGGATCCGGCCAGCCCGGGCGTGGCGACCGAGACGCTGGAGATCGCGCACCACGGATTCACCGACGCGGGAGGTGCCTGAGGTGGCCGCACCGACCGGCGGGAAGGCGGGCGCGAGCCTCGTACGGGCCGCCCTCGCGATCCACCAGCCCCCCACCGACCTCGGCGGCTCCATCGGCGGACGCATCGGTGAGGTGGAGTTCCAGTTCAACCCCACCCAGTTGCAACTCGGTCGGGAGGCGGAGTGGCACACCCAGACCGCGGTCGCCTATACGCGCGGGGCGCCGCCCAAGTTCACCGGTACCCGGCCCGCCACGCTCCAGCTGGAGGTGTTCCTGGACGCCTCCGGCACCCCGAATTCCGGAAAGGTGCAGAAGCAGATCGAACTGCTGCTGTCCTGCTGCGAGGTGACGGCGCAGAGCGTCAATTCCAAGCGTCCGTCACCACCCTGGGTGCGCTTTTCCTGGGGGTCGTTCAACACGGTTCAGTTCGTGGCGTACGTGACGAGCGTCAGCGCCACGTACACCCTCTTCAACCCGACCGGCGAGCCGATCCGCGCCACCTGCACGCTGTCCCTCACCGAAGTGGCCATGCCCACCAAGGGGCAGAACCCCACCTCCGGAGCGCTCTCCGCGCGTCGTATCCACCGCACGGTCGCGGGCGACTCGCTCGCGTCGCTGGCCTGGCGGGAGTACGGGGACGCGACCCGTTGGCGGCTGATCGCGGAGGCGAACGAGATCGACGATCCGATGCGGCTTCGGCCGGGCACGGAGCTGCTGCTGCCCGCCGCCGACGAAGACCCTCCCGAGGCCCCTCCCGAGGTCCGTCCCGGGGCCCCTCCCGAAGACCGGCCGCAAGGCCCTCCCGCGCACCGTCCCACCGGCCACCCCACAACCCACGAGGCCGCCCGATGACCAGCGAGAACATCCGATGAGTGAGAAGACGTACACCAGCGTCCTGTACGCCGAGATCGGCGGCACGCCGCTGCCCGACAAGCTCGCCGCCCTCCTCATCGCAGGCTGGGTGGACGCGAGCGTCAATGTGCCGTCCGCCTTCGAGCTCACCTTCAGCGACGCCGGATCGGACATCCTCAAGACCTTCCCGCAGATGAAGGTCGGCGCGAAGGCGGTGCTGTCGCCCTTCACGGACGGGCAGCGCGGCACCCCCATGCTGACCGGCGAGGTCACCGCGCTCGAAGTCGACGCGGACGCGAGCGGCAAGTACCTGGTCGTACGGGGCTACGACCCTGGGCACCGGCTGCTGCGCAATCGCCGCGTCGCCGGCTACCCCAACATGACCGCGAGCGACATCGTGCGCCGTCTCGCCGGCCTCAACAAGCTCTCCCTCGGCAAGGTCGAGGCCACCCGCACGGTCTACGAGCTGGCCACCCAGCCCAATGTCACCGACTGGGACTTTCTGACCCGCCTCGCCCAGGAGAACGACGCCCATCTCTCCTTCGACCCGCAGGGCAAGCTGCGGTTCGGCAGGCTCGCCCCGGCCGCGTCCGCGCCCGCCGACAGCACACCGGCCGCGCAGAGTCCGTACGTCCTGGAGTTCGGCCACAACGCGCTGCACAGCCGGATCGCCGTCACGGCCGCCGGGCAGGTCGACAAGGCGGGGGCACGCGGCTGGGACATGCGGGCCAAGCGTGCGCTGTCCGCGCGGTCCCCGGCAGCGGCGAGCAAGGACATCGTCGCGGACATCGGTCCCGCGGCGCTCAGCAAGCCCTTCGGGGCGGCCGAACTCACCGCCACGGACGTTCCGTTCACCTCCCAGGCCCAGGTCACCCATGCCGCGCGTGCGCTCGCCGACGACGTGGCGAGCTCCTTCGCGGAGCTGGAGGTGGCGGTCACCGGGAATCCGCAGCTGAAGCCGGGCCAACCGGTCGCGCTCAAGGGCGCCGGTTTTCCCTTCGAGGGGAAGTACACGGCGACCGGCGTCCGTCATGTCTTCGAGTCCGGGCGGCAGTTCACCACCTGGCTGACCGTCTCGGGGCGGCAGTTCCGGTCGCTGTACGGGCTCGCCTCCGGCGGCGCGGACCCGGCGCCGCCCATGCCGGGCGTGGCCATGGCCCTGGTCAGCAATGCCAAGGACCCGCTGAAGCTGGGCCGGGTCAGGCTGCGCTTCCCCTGGCTGTCGGACACGTACGAGAGCGACTGGTGCCGGGTCGCGCAGCTGGGCGGCGTACGGGGCGGCGGCCTGATCCTGCCCGAGGTCGGCGACGAGGTGCTGTGCGCCTTCGACCGGGGCTCGCTGGAGCATCCGTACGTCCTGGCCGGGCTGTACAACGGCATCGACAAGCCGACGCCCAACACGGACGGGCTGCAGCCGGTGGACCCGACCAGCGGCCGGGTCAACTGGCGCTCCATCGCCTCGCGCAGCGGTCACACCGTCGAGCTCGTCGACGCCAAGTCCCGTATGAAGAGCGGCATCCGGCTGCAGACCGGCAACGGCAAGCTCACCGTCCACATGGACCAGACGCGCACCCAGGTCACCATCCGCAGCGACGGCTCCGTCTCCATCACCGGGACCCGGAACGTGAGCATCAAGGCGGGCGGCAATCTGTCGCTCACCGCGGGGGGTTCGCTGACGATGAGCGCCGGCGGGGCGGTCGACATCAAGGCGGGCGCGAAGTTCGGCGTCGCGGCGGGCGCCGTGGCGGACATCAACGCGACCGGCGCCATCAGCCTCAAGTCGGCCGGCGCGGTGGCCGTCAACTCGGTCGGTGCGGTCTCCGTCAGCGCGGTCGGCGCGGTGGCCGTCAACGCGGGCGCCGCGGCAGCCATCAGCTCGCCGGCCACGGTCGCGCTGAACGCACCGGCCGTCCTGCGCAACGGCATTCCTTTCTAACGGCATTCCTTTCTAGGGGTCTAGAGGTCTAGGGACTTGAGGAGGTTGAGGGAGATGCATCTCAAGGGGCAAGGGGGGCACCGGAGATGAGTGAACAGTTCGTCGGCGCGGGCTGGGCCTTTCCGCTGCGTACGGACGCGGGCGGCGGTATCGCGCTGGCCCGCCGCGAGCGCGAGGTCGAGGAGTCGATCCGGCTCGTTCTCGCCACCGCGCCCGGCGAGCGGCCGATGCGGCCGGAGTTCGGCTGCGCCGTCCACGACTTGGTGTTCGCCCCGGTCAACGAGGCGACGGCCGGGCGCATCCGCTACGAGGTGCGGTCCTCGCTGGACCGTTGGGAGCCCCGTATCGAGGTCCAGGACGTCGAGGTCAGTCCGGCGCCCGACGATCCGTCCGTGCTGTTCATCGACGTGCGCTACAGCGTGCGCGGCACCAACAATCCGCGCAGCCTCGTCTTCCCCTTCTATGTGATCCCGTCCACGGAGTCCGCCGCCACCGGGTCCCTTGCGTCCCTCGCGTCCACCGAAAGCGAAGCCTGATGGCCCTGCCCGCACCCCATCTCGACGACCGGCGCTTTCAGCAGTTCGTCGACGACGCCAAGCGCTACATCCAGCAGCGCTGCCCCGAGTGGACCGACCACAACGTCTCGGACCCCGGAGTGACCCTCATCGAGGCCGTCGCGCACATGGCCGACCAGATCGTCTACCGGCTCAACCGGGTGCCGGAGAAGAACCATCTGGCCTTCCTCGACCTGCTGGGCGTCACCCTCTTCCCGCCCTCCGCCGCCCGCGCCGACGTCACCTTCTGGCTCTCCGCCCCGCAGCCCGAGCCGGTCGTACTGCCCGCCGGGACGGAGGTGGCCACCGGCCGGACCGAGACCGAGGAGGCGGTGGTCTTCGCCACCGAGGACGATCTGACCGTCGTGCCGTGCGAACTGGCCGCCGTACTGCGGCAGGAGGCGGGCACCACCCCCGAGGACTGCGGCCAGGACATCTTCGGCGGTCGCGATGTGGCCGTCTTCGCGGCCGCCCCGCAGCCGGGCGACACCCTGCTGTTCGGGCTGTCGGCGGCGGTGCCGCGGTGCGCGGCCGTACTGCTGCTGGACAGCCGGGTGGACGGCGTCGGCGTCGACCCGCGCCAGCCGCCGCTGCGCTGGGAGGCATGGACCGCCGACGGATGGACGCAGTGCGAGGTCTCGGAGGACTCCACCGGCGGCCTCAACCGGCCCGGCGAGGTCGTACTGCACGTCCCGGCCGGGCACACCGTCTCCCGCATCGGCAGGACGGATGCCGCGTGGCTGCGCTGCCGGGTCGTCGAGGCCGCGCCCGGCCAGCCGTTCTACAGCGCCTCACCGACCGTGCGGTCCGCCTCCGCGTTCACCATCGGGGGCACCACGACCGTCGCGCACGCCGTCGTGGTGAAGGACGAGCCGCTCGGTGAATCCGCGGGCGTGCCCGGCCAGCGGATGCGGCTGGCGCACGCGCCCGTCGTCGCCGACCGCCCGCCGCTGCGGCTGGAGGTCTCGGAGGGGGACGGCTGGCAGGAGTGGCAGGTCGTCCCCGACTTCGCGGCCTCCGGCCCGCACGACCGGCACATCACGCTGGACGAGGCGACCGGCGAGATCGCCTTCGGCCCTTCGGTGCGCCAACCGGACGGTTCGGTGCGGCAGTTCGGGGCCGTACCGGTCAAGGGTGCGGCGATACGGGCCCCGTACTACCGCACCGGCGGCGGGCGTGCGGGCAATGTGGCGCGCGGTGCGATCCAGGCGCTGCGCAGCTCGATTCCGTACGTGGCGCGCGTCGAGAACCGTGAGGCGGCGCGCGGTGGGGTCGATGGCGAGACGGTGCAGGAGGCGAAGGTCCGCGCGCCGATCACGCTGCGCGCGCAGGAACGGGCCGTGACGGCCCGCGACTACGAGGAATTGGCGCGGCGCGCGGCGCCCGAGGCCGCCCGGATCGCCTGTCTCGCGGTCGATCCCGCCGAGCGGTCGACGGGCGCCACGAACAGTGCGCCGGGAGCGGGCGCCGGTGACAACGGCCGGACCGGCGAGAACGCCGTCCGGGTCCTGGTCGTCCCCCAGGCCGTCCCCGACCGCGGCGGCCGGCTCCGCTTCGAACAGCTGGTACCGGGTGAGGAACTCCTCGGCCGGGTCACGCAGTTCCTCGACGAGCGCCGCCCGGTGGGCACCCGCCTCGCGGTCGGCCCGCCCTTCTACCAAGGCGTCACGGTCGTCGCGACGCTGCACTCCTTCCGTGCGGCGCGGGCCGACCGCGTTCGTGCGGAGGCGCTGGACGCGCTCTACGCCTACCTCGACCCGCTGACCGGCGGAGCCCATGGCGACGGCTGGCCCTTCGGGCGCCCGCTGCGTTCCGGTGAGATCTTCGCGGCCCTGCAGCGCGTACCCGGTGTGGAGCTCGTCGACGAGGTCCTCCTGCACCCCGCCGACCCGCTCACCGGCCGCCGCGGCGACGCCACCGACCGCATCGAACTCTCCCGCTCGGCGCTCCTGTTCCCCTTCGACCACCGCGTCCGTGTGATCGAGGCCCGATGAGGGGCACACCCGCGGGGATGGCCTCCCCGCACCCCCTGGGCGGGCAGCTCCCCGCCGTCTACGCCGACGACGACTTCGCCCAGCGCTTCGTCGAGGGCCTCGATGTCGTACTCGCCCCGCTCTTCAACGTCCTGGACTGCCTGGAGAGCTACTTCACGCCCGCGCTCGCGCCCGAGGACTTCGTCGACTGGCTGACCACGTGGGTCGGCACCGAACTCGACGGGACGGAACCACTGGCCACCCGCCGCCGCGCGGTGGCCACGGCCGTCTCGCTGCACCGCGTACGCGGCACCCGGCGCGGCCTGTCGGACGCCGTCCAACTGGCCTTCGGAGTAGCCCCGGAGATCTCCGAGAGCGGCGGCGCGACCTGGTCCGCGCGCCCTCTCGGCCCCTTCCCGGGCTCGCCGCACCCCGGCCTGCGGGTGACCCTGCGGGTCCGCGACCCCGCCGCCGTCGACCCGCACCGTCTGCACGCCATCGTCGCAGCCGCCCGCCCCGCACACCTCCCTTTCACGGCCGAGGTGACCCACCCGCTCACCCCTGAAGGAACCTGACCCATGCCCACCGACCACACCATCTGCCCCGACTGCGGCGCCCCCGCTCCCCAGACAGGCCAGTCCTTCTGCGACTCCTGCGGAGCCTTCCTGCGCTGGGACCGACCGGCGGCGCCGTCTCCCACGTCTCCCACGACAGATCCGGACCGTACGGCCGGCGCGCCCCCACCGGCTCCCGCAACCCCCGCGACGAGGGCCCCGGAACCCAGCCCCGGCCCGAACACCCCGCCCGGCCCCGCACCGTCCGGCACCACCACACCCCCCGCCACACCCCCCGCACCCCCCACTGCTCCCCCAGCCGCTACGCAGGGCGCCGGCGCAGCCCCGACCGCCCCGCTCCCGCCGGCCGCCACGAACGACGCGTACGCGGGCCCGCCCCAGCCCAGTCCGGCCAGCCCAGAAAGCGAGCACGGTCCAGAAGGCCAGCACGGCCCGGACAGCCAGAACGGTCCGGACAGCCAGATCGGCCGAAGCGGCCAGAGCGGCCCGGGCGCGCCCCGTCCGGCCGGCGGCAGGGGCGTCTCCGACACCGGCATCCGCGCCCTCCTGGTCCCCGTACCGGGCGCCTCCGCCACCCCGCCTCCCGAGGCACCCGGCAGCGTGCTGCCGGGCCGTCCCGATGCGGCCCGGCCCCGCGTCCGTACTCCGCAGGCGGCCCCCCAGCCCGAGCACGGCGCACCGTGCCGGAGCTGCGGAACGCTCAACGAGCCGAGGCGGCACTTCTGCCGGAGCTGCGCCACCCCGCTCGCCGACGCCGCGCCCGACACCGCCGAAGGCCCGTACGCCGGGCAGCGCCCGCGGCTGAACCGCGACCGGACCCGGTGGATCACCCGGGCGGTGGTGGCGGCGGTGATCGCGGCCGTCGTGGTCGGGGCGATCATCGGGGTCCCACCGGCCGCCCGGGCCGTACAGGACCACTTCGCCAAGCGCGTCCCCGTACCCGCCGCCAGCTGGAAGGCATCGCACGCCGGCCCCGGCCACGCCGCGAAGCTCGCGTTCGACGGCTACTCCAACACCTGGTGGGGGACGGGCTATTCGGGCAGCTCGGACGGCCAGTACCTGGAGGCGGGATTCGGCCAGCCCACCGACCTGCTCAACGTTCTGATCACCCCCGGAGCCTCCGCACGCACCCCGCAGGCCGCCGACCCGGCCCGCCCACGCGAGTTCGACCTGATCGTGACCGACTCCGCGGGCAAGCGGCACATCTCGCACCCCCGGATCAATGACGGCGGGGTACAGAAGATCGATGTGGCCGTACGGAATGCGATGACCGTGCGGCTGGTGCTGCACTCCGCGTACGGCGCCACGGACGACAAGCAAGTGGCCGTCGCCGAGCTGGAGTTCTTCGGCCGGTCGACGAGATAGTCCCCGTCCCACGCGCCGTCCGAAAGATCGCAGCCCCTGCCCGGAAGAGGGCAGGGGCTGCGATGACGGGCAGATGACGGGCAGCAGCTCTCAGCCGCCGCGGCGTACCCGGGCCGCCTTGCGGGCCTCGGCAAGCTGACGGGCCTCGCTGGCCTTGCGGGACTTGCCGCCGGTGCCGCGGGAGGCGCCCTTGCTGGTGCCCAGGCCCCGGAAGGGGACGTTGGTGTTCTTGGCCCGGGGCGCGGCGGGCCCACCGTCGAGCGGGGTGCCGGAGGGGGCCTTGGCCCCGGTGATCCGGGTCAGCTCCGCCTCGCCCGAGCGCACCTTGGTGATCGTCGGCTCAATGCCGGCTTCGGCCATCAGCCGGCTCATCTCGCGGCGCTGGGCCGACAGCACCAGCGTGACGACGCTGCCGGACTCACCGGCCCGGGCAGTGCGGCCCGCGCGGTGCACATAGTCCTTGGGGTCGGTGGGCGGGTCGACGTTCACCACGAGATCGAGGTCGTCGACGTGCAAGCCACGGGCCGCGACATTGGTCGCCACCAGGACGGTGATCTGGCCGTTCTTGAACTGTGCGAGGGTCCGTGTGCGCTGCGGCTGGGACTTGCCGCTGTGCAGGGCCGCGGCGTGCACTCCGCTGGCCCGCAGATGCCGGGTGAGCTGGTCGACCGCGTGCTTGGTGTCCAGGAACAGCAGTACGCGGCCGTCGCGGGCGGCGATCTCCGTCGTGACGGCGTACCGGTCGGGGCCGTGGACGACCAGCACATGGTGATCCATCGTCGTGACCGCGCCCGCGGACTGGTCGACCGAGTGGACGACGGGGTCGTGGAGGTAGCTGCGGACCAGGTGGTCGACGTCGCGGTCCAGGGTGGCCGAGAACAGCATCCGCTGGCCGTCGCGGTGCACCTGGTCGAGCACCTCGGTGACTTGCGGCAGGAAACCCATGTCACACATCTGATCGGCCTCGTCGAGGACGGTGATCCGCACCCGTCCCAGGCGGCAGGCCCTGCGCTCGATGAGGTCGTGCAGGCGGCCAGGGGTGGCGACGACGACCTCGGCCCCGTCGCGCAGCGCAGCGGCCTGCCGGCCGATCGACATGCCGCCGACGACCGTGGCCATCCGCAGCCGAAGCGCGGCGGCATACGGGGCGAGCGCCTCGGATACCTGTTGGGCCAGCTCCCGGGTAGGCACCAGGATCAGGGCGAGGGGCTCCTTCGGCTCCGCGCGCCGCCCGGCCGTCCGTACGAGCAGCGGCAGGCCGAAGGCGAGCGTCTTGCCCGATCCCGTACGCCCGCGCCCCAGGACGTCGCGTCCCGCGAGGGCGTTGGGCAGCGTGGCCGCCTGGATCGGGAAAGGCTCGCGCACGCCGAGCTCGGTGAGCGTGCGCAGCACCTCGGCCGGCAGTTCCAGATCGGCGAAGGAGGCGACCGGGGGCACCGTCGGGGTGGGGGCCACTGGCTGGGCGGGGTCGCCGTGCGAGGTGCCGGGGCGGTCCGGGTGGTTCATGAAGAGCCTTCCGCATGGGGGACGTACCGAGGAAGGCCCGGCAGGACTGAGCAGCCGACGAACAAGGGGAACCGGACGGGCCGCATCGCCAGCCGTCACGACCGCGCAAACGTTTGATGGTAACACAAAGTGACATCCCACCCCGGCGCTGTGGCGCTGATCACTCCGCTCACTCCGCCTGCTTCGGTGACACGACTCAGCCAGCGGGTCCGATCCGGCATGTGCCGGGGTGGGGGCCTCCGAGGGCGTGGGGTTCGGCTGCTGCGGGGTCAAACCGCCCGCAGCGCGCCCCAGGTTTGCGGGCCGACGATGCCGTCCACCTGGAGGTTGTTCACGTCCTGGAAGTGCACGACCCAGCTCTCGGTGCGCGGGCCGAAGGCACCGTCGACGTCGAGGGCGTGGCCTCCGGACCAGACATTGATGAGGCACTGGATCTCCCTGACCCGGTCACCGCGGTCGCCGCGCTGGGTCGTGGCGGTGCCGTCGTAGTAGCCGCAGTGTGCGGCCGCCGACTTGGCGGCGGTGTGCGCCGGTGCGGATGGCGTGATCGCCGAGTGGGCGACGGCGGGTGCCGCAGCCAGCAGAAGTCCGGCCAGGGTGGCCGCTGCCACGGCTGCTGCGGTGCGTCGACGTGCGTACATGGGCTTTCCCCTCCTTTGGGCCACGCGTCACGGATGCGCGCGGCGATGCGACCGTTTGTCTGATCGCCGCACAGAGCCTGGCTCCGGGAACGGGCCGCCATGCGGCCGCCGCCCCAATCCACTCCTCCGCGTGAAATGGCCGGCCGTGTTTCGGCCAGGAGATGCTCGGTGGCTCAGCCGGCATGGGCGGCGATGGTGTGTGCGCACGCCAGGGACTCGGTGTGGGTCGTGTCCACCTCCAGGTCGTAGACCACCCCGTCATGAACCCGCTGTGCCTGTGCCGCGGCCATGCCCTGGGCGCGATCTCCTCGTGCGAGCTCACGGCCCGCGGCGACCGTGCTGTCACATCTGACGCCGACCCACAGCACGGCCAGTCCGCCGAGGGCCTTCTGCCAGCGCTGCTGGGACGCCGCCCCGCCGAGGAAGACCTCGTCGATGATGACCCTGGCGCCCGCACGGGCCATCGCCGCGACGCCCTCCCGCCAGGCCGCCTCCAGCGCCCGGAAGTCCGCCCCGACGCTCACCCCGCCATCGGGCGCGATCACGATCCCCTCGTCCGACGCCTGCAGCTTCGCGGGCAGGGAGTCGACGAACGAGTCGCAGCCGAACGTCAGCCATGGATCCGGCAGTACGGACTGCAGACACCGGACGATTCCGGACTTCCCCGAGCTGGAACCACCGTTGAGAATGATCACCTGAGTCGTCATCGCGCCACGGTAGGCCGTCTCTCCCGCGGCGCGAAACGGATTTCTGGAGCCGGACCGCGGGCGCGGGACCGGGCAGCGCGTCGTGCGGCCAGGTGCCAGACGGCCATCAGGACGGCGGTCAGCAGGGCGCTGTGCCACAGCAGTGCGTCCAGCCGGCCCGCCGCGAGGTAGGCGCCCGCGGCCACGGCCGCCAGGGCGCAGACGCCGCGGTCGACGATGCTCTCGACGGAGAGCAGGGTGGCGCGCGGTGCGCCGGGCGGAATGGCGTCGTTCACCAGCTTGCGCTGGAGCGGGTAGGTGAGGCCGCAGACGGCGGCGAACAGGCAGAGCAGAGCGACGGCGGTCCACGGGCCGCCGAGGGCGGAGCCCGCCAGTGTCCCGGCCATCGCGAGGCTGAGCAGGGTCACCCATGCCGCCGGCCGCAGCCGTGCGGTCAGCCACTGCGGGCGGGCCGAGGCCACCGCCTCGGCGACGGTCATGGCGGCCAGTACCGCGCCGTGTGAGCCCTCACCGATGCCGTGGTCCAGCAGCACCGGCTGGAAGAGGTTGACCTGGCAGATGCGGGAGAGGGTGAAGACCGCCACTCCCTGCACCATGACCAGGGCGAGCCAGGGGGTGGCGCGCAGGGTGCGCAGGGCGGCCGTGGCGTTGTGCAGGGCCGGGGGGCGGCGGCGCGGGGCGGCGACCGGCGGGGACGGGGCCCGGCCCGGCAGGACCAGGGCGCACAGCAGGGAGCCGGCGGCGCTGGCTGCGCTCAGTGCGTACGGTGCGCCGTGCGCGAGCTCCATGAGCGGACCGACCAGCGGCCAGCACAGCACCTTCGCCCCCAGGCCCCATGCCCGCGCCTGTCCCTCGGCCTTCAGGTAGTGCTCGCCCGCGCCCTCGGCGCGCAGGCTGTCGTAGAGGTAGGCGCTGGCGGCGCCGGAGGTCAGGGAGCGACCGGCGGCGATCGCCAGGAAGTGCGCCAGGAAGCCGGTGTACGTGGGGGCGAAGAGGGGGGCCAGGTTCGCCGCGGTCATCACCACGGCGCCGGCGCGCAGGCAGTTGCGGGCACCGAGGCGGTCGGCCACCAGTCCGGTCGGAATCTCGAACAGGCAGAAGGCGATGTAGTAGATGCTCTGGATGCCGAAGATCTGCCCGTCGGAGAGGCCCGCCTGCCGCTGGTAGGCGTAGAAGACCGGCATCCACCACAGGAGGTTGAACAGCAGCTGGAAGGCGTTGTTCAGGCGGATGATGCGGTGGGCCCGCGGGGTCAGGAGGGCGGTCCGCGGTGCGGCGGCGCTGCCCGGGTGGGTGCTGCGGCGGCTCATCGCGCGTAGGGGCGGATCTGGACCAGGTGGAAGGCGCCCTGATCGGTCATCAGCCACTCGATGTCGAGCGGACGGTCCACGTCCGGTGCGCTGAAGTGCGACTGGAGCAGCCGGCCGGCCAGGGCCAGGTGCGCCAGACGCTCCCGTGTGGCGGCGGGCAGGTCCGTGCCGGACGAACCGAGGGCGACGGTACGGCCGCCGCCCTCGACCGTGTTGTAGAGGTACTGCAGGGGCAGCGCCGTGCCGTCGACGACGGCCTCGGGCGATCCGGGCGAGCAGTTGAGGCAGACGTTGCGGAAGTCCGAGCGCTTGGTCGGGTTGCAGGTCACCAGCACCCCGCCGAGGGCGGCCGGGGTGTACGGCTGGACGATCACGCCCATGTAGGTGTCGTCGAGGGAGATGCCCGCCTGGTGGCGGAGCCGTACGCTGCGCGGCGACAGCAGGGAGGCCCATACCTCGCGTACGGCGTCGAGGAGCTGGTCCGCGCCGTGGACGGAGGTGACGGAGGTGTAGACGCCCGCCGCGGAGAAGCCGGGCAGGTCCTCGGCGTTGGCGGACGAGCGGACCACGAGGCGGCGGCCGGCGGCCGGTCCGGTGGGCAGTGCCCGGACTATTTCGCGGGCCACCTCGTCGGGGAGTTCGGTCGTCCGGACGAGCTGCTGAAGATGCAGGCAGAGCGGTTCCACGGCCTCGGGGGTGCCGCGGTCGAGGGCCGCCTTGAGCCGGACGATGCCCTTGCGCAGTGCCGGGGAGGAGCGCACGAAACGGTGCTGCAGGCCGAACGGCAGGGCGGTGCCGTCCGGCGCGCCGACGGTGTCGGCCACGAAGTCGGCGGCCGCGGCCCGTAGTTCGCCGGGGGCCGCCGGGTGCGTGGTGCCGAGGCGGGCGGCCAGGTGCCGGTAGAGGTCGGGGCGGGGCGGTCGCGGCTTTCCGTGGAAGGCGGTGAGGTCGGCGGTGCGGGAGTTCAGGACGTGGTGGAGTTCGCCGAGGTGTGCGGCCTTGGTGCCGTAGCGGTTCTGATCCGTGAGGCGCAGCCGGCGCAACGGCCGCGCCGCGATGTCGTCCAGCAGCGGCGTCCGCAGGCGGATGCGCTGCCGGTGCGGGGCCGGTGCGGCCGGTACCGCCGCCGGGCTGAGCGGGACGAGGCTGATGTCGTCCTCGGTGACGCGGTAGCGCACCCAGCCGCCGTCCAGGCTCTCGTCCTTGATGAGCCGGTCCAGGTCGCGGACGACGGCGTTGGGGATGCCCCAGCCGGAGGCGAGGACGTTGGTGTGCGAGAGCGGGGTGGTCGCCGCGGTGTTGATGAAGCCCGCGACGCGCGGCACGTCGTCCGGCAGGCACGGCATGGCCACGATGTCGGATCCGCCGAGTGTGCCGGCCGCGGCCGCGTACTCCTCGGTGGTCCGGAAGTGGCGCAGCCGGCCGGCGGCTTCGCCCGGGTTGAGCGGTGTGCGGGTGCGGTGGCCGAAGAGCTGGTGGCTGAGGATCCGCGGCACCCGGACGTCGCTGATGGGGGCGAGGGCCTGCTCCTGACCGTGGTTCGCCGGTTTGAGCAGCAGCGGCAGCCGGCCGTCGAGCCGGTGCCGGACGAACGTGTAGAACTCCTGCAGCAACGGGCCGTCCATGGTGTCGGCCTCGGTCGTCTCCAGTACGAGGAATGGCCGGCGGCGGCCCTCGGTGTTCTCGTCGGTGTGCAGGGAGAGCACTCCCAGCAGGAAGCGGCGGTCGGGGGCCATGTAGACGGAGGCGTTGAAGGCGTCGAGGCAGGAGTCCAGCTCAGCCGGTTGCATGCCGAGGATCCGGGTGGCGATGTAGTCGACGTGGAAGGGGTGGACGGCGGTGTCGAGCAGGTGCCAGGTGCCCTCGACGCGGTCCACCACGACCTTGAGGTACGGGTGGCCGGCCAGGGTTCCGCACAGGCTCCGGAACAGCGGCAGGGCGAGGTGCGGGCCGACGGCCGTGCGGTCGGCGACGGGGCGCGGGGCGGCGGCCGGCGGGAGGGTGGTGGTGTTCATGAGCGGGCCTCCGTGGCGCCGGTGGCGCGGGGCAGGATCTGCGGCAGGGCGTGCACCAGGGTCTGGAGGTCGCGGAGTACGGCTTCTGGGTCGGTGGCGGAGAGCAGGCACAGCGCCGCCATCGTGTTGGCGCCCGCGGTCGGGTCGTACACCGGCACCAGGGCGCCGTCCGGGAGCGAGTTGTCGGCCACTACGGACAGCCGGCCGGCGGTGCCGGGCGGCAGGGCGTCCCGTACCGCGGGGAAATCCCAGACGCGGCGGTCCGGCCAGGCGTCACCGGCGGCGTCGACGGCGAGGACGACGAGCGAGCCGGCCGCGCCGCGGGCCTCCTGGGCGGTGAGGGCCTGGGCGGGCCAGGCGACCGGCCGCCCCAGCAGGTGGTCGACGAGCATGCCGATGAGGTCCAGGCCGTAGACCTCCTCGATCTGCGGAACGGTCATCGCGCCACCGAAGCGTGCGGCGGTCTCGATCACCCACATCCGGCCGTCCGCACCGAGCTTGATCTCCGTGTGGGTACCGCAGTTCTCCAGGCCGAGCGCGTCGACGGCCTCGCGGGCGAGGGCCACGATGCGCCGCTGGGTGTCGTCCGGCAGCGGCGCGGGGGTGATGCCGGCGCGCTCGGTGAACGGCGCCACGGTCGGCATCCGGCCACTGAGACACACCGGGCGGAACTCCCCGTCGGCGACGACGCCCTCGACGCTGACGTAGTCGCCCCAGCCGCTCTGCTCGAACCAGCCGTCCGCGGTGCCCTGGACGATCTCCTCGACGAGGAAGTCCCCACCGGCACCGGCCACGTGGAGTTCGGCGTAGCCCAGCTCCGCGGACGCGGCCATCACGGCATGTGCCCGTTCCCAGGCCGCCGGTGTCTCGTCGGCGGAGCGGATGATCTGGTGTGCGGTGGAGCCCGCGCTCCAGGCGGACTTCAGCAGGAGGGGGAGGCGGAGCGTGCCGGCCGCGTCGCGGAGCTCCTGCTCGTCGGCCACCGGGCGGAACCGCGGCTGGGAGATGCCGCGCTGCATCCAGGTGCGGCGCATCAGCCGCTTGTCGCGGGCGAGCGCGCTGCGGTCGCCGGCCCCGGCGAGGCCGAGCTTCGCGCAGGCCTCGGCGACCGCGACGACCGCGTACTCGGAGAAGGTGACGATCGCGTCCGCGCCGACGGTCTCGGCCCGGGAGACGATCAAGGACACCAGATCGTCCCGCTCGGCGCCGTCGGGGCACGCTACGGAGGCGCACAGCCGCTCGGCGGCCGGGGCGGCGGTGGGCGGAAGCGTGCTGAGCGCCAGCAGGTGCACTGCCGACCGCGCGGCGACCCGTGACAGGGCATACCCCAGGGGCGGACCGCCCTTGGCATACACGAACAGCACCGTGCTCACTGGAATTCGACTCCTCTACAGGCGGAGTGGGGGCCGTACCTACCGGTGGACCGGGGCGGCCGACGACGCCGGATCCGCTGTCCGTTCGCCGTACCTCTAGCGAAGCAGCCGGGGGCCGTCCGCTGGGCCGCTGAGGGCCGTACGCACTCAGGCAAACGCCAGAGTTGTGGACTTCGCGGCCAGCTGGTGAAGATTCCGTGATGCTGTATGGCGGTGGAGGAGGCGCTTCCGGCGGCCGGGCGCAGCCGTCCAGATCGGCCGAGAAGCGCGTATGCGCCCGGGGAGCGCCGGATACGCATGGCGGTGGCGCGGCATGCGCGCCGTCGTGGGACGCCTGGACTCTTCACCAAAGAGAGGCCGTTGTGGACGAGACCGGTCTGAAGTCGCTGCTCGAACACCTCTCGGTGTCCTGGTGGGAGGCCGACCGCGAGCTGCGGGTGACCGACAGCGGGGGTGGTGCCTTCGGCGACACGGGGGCCGCGCAGCGCTTCCTGGACACCGTGCGCCGGCAGCTGTCCGGCCCGACCGCCGCCGGACTCGGCCACTGGCGGGCGCAGTTCGACGGCCGGCTCTTCGATGTGCACTGGCCCGTCGGGGCTCCGCGGCAGGGTCGCTGCCGGGGACTCGCCGTGGAGGTGGGCACCGGCTCCGCCGCCGACCGTCGTTACGACGCGTTCGCCGACCTCGCCCCCGCTCCGGCCTTCATCCGGGACGCCGGCGGTCGCCACCTGTGGGCGAACCACGCCTACGCCCACCTGTACGGCACCACACCGGAGCACATCATCGGCAAACACGTCGAGGAGGTCGACTCCCCCGTCGACGCGGCCCGGGTCCTCGCCCTCGACCACGACGTCCTCACCCGCGGGAAACCGGTCCGGCACACGCTCACCTACCACCGCCCGGACGGCAGCGGCGGACAGGCGGCCGGCCACCGCTTCCCCGTACAGGAGGGCACCGAGACCTGTGTGGCCGGCATCTACATCGACATCAGCGACTACACCCGTGCGCTCCGCCAGCGCCGGGAGGCCGAGGAGAGCCTGTGCGCGCTGCGCGATCACAGCGGGCTGCCGTGCGCGCTGCTCTCCGCCGGCGGCCGGATCCAGCAGGCGAACGCGGCGGCCGCCGAACTGCTGCAGATCCGGCTGTCCGACCTGGTCGGCCGGCGGGCCGACAGCGTACTGGCGCCCGCCTCGCGCTCAGCCGGTCTGTGGCGCGGCTGGCGTGATCTGATAGTCCGCCGCAGCCGACGGATCCAGACCTCCGCCCTGCTCGTCGACGCGCACGGCCGGCAGCGCAGGGCCCGGCTGCATCTGACGACGGTGGGGCGCAGCGCGGCCCGCGCCACCAGCGTCTGGGCGGTCGTCACCCACCAGGGCCTCGCCCATGAGCCGCACCCCGACCTGACGGCCAGTCAGGAACGTATTCTGTCGCTGCTTGCGGCCGGCCGCAGCAATGCGGAGATCGCCACCTCGCTGCGCCTCTCCCGGCAGACCGTCGACTACCACCTCAGCCGCCTGCGGGACCTCCTGGACGCTCCCAACAGGTGCGCTCTGGTCGCTCGCGCCTATGTCCTGGGCATCCTCGCTCCCCAGACCTGGCCCCCGCGCGCGGCGGCGGCCGGACCGTCGCCGAAGTCCGGCTGACGGATCCGGCCCGCCCACCCGCAAAGATCATCTGCCCCCTGCACCACACCCGTAACAGGTGTGGGAGGCAACCCGCTAAGCGGTCAACGCGAAGATGGCGGGAATGCTCCGCCGTCCGCCGTATGCGCTTTCCGGAAGCAGACCCCTTGGTGTGTGAAGTCCCTACGACAGCACCGCTCTTCGGGCGCACCCGGAACGACCGTGGCAACTTCGTGCACGCACGGGCCGACCGGCCTACTGGCGGGTGTCTTCCCTCCTGCGCATTGTGGAGTCCGGCCAGCTCGACAAGGAATGCACGAGGCGGCATCCGGGCGTAATGACATGGATTCCAGTCAGATCCGTCGAAAGTCCGTCTGGCGGGAATGTCAGCCGTGACAATTCTGCAGGGCACCGTTCGGGGCTGAAACCGAGTGCTGCGGCAGAGGCTCATGGGGGTAACCGTCGCCACAGCGCCTGTTGTTGCACGGGCAACGTCCGGTAACGGGGCAGACATGCACAGCAAAACGAAGGGGCGAACGTGATCCGGGTCTTGGTGGTGCACGAAACGCGGCTGCTGCGCTCGGCGCTCACCGCGTTGTTGCGCGACGAGGAGGGCATCGACGCGGTCGCCGCCTGCTGGCAGACCGCACCCGGGCGGGCCCGTTCCTTCCGGCCGCAGGTGTGCGTCGTGGACGTGGACTGCTCGGGTTCGGTGTCCTCGGCGGGTCATCCGGGCGGCGCGGGATGCGCACTGCTCGTTCTGGCCAGTGCCTGCCGGCCGGGCACCCTGCGCCGGGCCATCGCCGCACGCGCGCGGGGTTTCGTGGACAAGGACGCCCCACCGGCCCGGCTGCTGCACGCCATACAGCTCGTGGCGGCCGGAAAGCGCTATGTGGACCATTCGCTCACCCCGGATTTCCTCGAGGCCGCTGACATGCCGCTGACGCCGCGCGAGTTGAGCGTGCTGTCACTCGCCGCGGGCGGCGCTTCGGTCTCCGAGATCGCCCGTGACCTGCATCTGAGCAGTGGGACGGTACGCAATTACATGGCGGCGATCAATCGCAAGACCGGTGCCCGAAACAGGGTGGACGCCATACGGATATCGCAGGGGGCGGGCTGGGTCTGAGGCGGTCCGCGGGGGTTCCTGGCGAGGCCGTCGGTGTCCGCGGAGCCACGTCATGGAAATGCGCGCCACCCCGTCATCCGCCCGGAGGACGCGACGGTGCGGAGAGTCCCGCACCGCGCTCCGGCGTTCCCGGCTGCCAGCTTCCGGCCAGGTCGCGATAGAGCGCCGAGCGACCGAGCAGTTCGTCATGGGTGCCGCAGGCGGCTCGGGTGCCGTCGAGCACCAGGATGCGGTCGGCCCGGCGGGCCGAGGTGATCCGGTGCGCCACGACGATCAGTGTTCCTGGGCGCTCCGCGAAGGCGCGTTCGGCGCGCATTTCGGCCGCCGGGTCGAGGTGGCAGGTCGCCTCGTCGAGGAGGACGAGCGGGGCGGGTGACAGATGGGCCCGGGCCAGTGCGATCAGCTGGCGCTCGCCCTGGGACAGGGTGCCCGGGTCGAACCGTGCGTCGAATCCGCCCAGCCGGCGCACCAGTGGGCCCAGGCCGACGGCGTCCGACGACGCCTGCACTGCGGGCGTCGATGCGCCGTCGGGGCACAGATAGCGCAGGTTCTCGCGCAGGGTTCCGGAGAAGACGTACGCCTGTTGCGGGATGAGGACGCGCGGCAGGGACGGGTCGGGGCCGGACCGTGCGCGGACCGGGCGGCCGGCCACGCGGATCTCACCGCGGACGGGTTCGAGCAGGCCGGCGACGAGAGCGGTCAGGGTCGACTTTCCGATGCCGCTCGGCCCCACCACGACGAGGTGCTCGCCCGGTTCGACGGTCAGGTCGAGATCGTGCAGCACGGGCTGCGCGGCGGGCCCGTAGGCGAAGGTCACCGACCGCAGTTCGACGCGGGGGCCGCCGGGCGGGGCGGGGGCGCGGGAGGGGGCAGCGGCGGTAGCCGGGGATCCGGCCGGGGCCGCGGGATCCGGTGCGGTGGTGCAGTGCGGCGCCGCCGCGGTGGGGCCCGGCTCCGGGATGGTGGCGGTCTCCGGGGCGGTGGCGGTGTCCGGGGTGGTGGCGGTCTCCGGGTCCTGGGCGGGGCCGGTGGTGAGCCGGTCGAGGACCACGAGCAGCCGGGTGCCGGCCGAGCCGAGGGCGTTCATCAGGGTGTGCAGTGCGGGCAGCAGGGACTGGGTGAGGTAGGCCAGCGCGCCCAGTACGGCGCCGGGGGTGAGGCCGTTCCGCAACAGCCAGGGCGCGGTGACCAGCAGCAACAGGACCGGCAGTTGGCCGGCCAGGCCGAGCGCGAGAGCGCGGACGGCGGCCCAGCCCGCCAGCCGGCGGGCCGAACGGGCCTCGTCCTCGATCACGTCATGGACCCGCGCCGCGGTCTGCTGCTGCGCACCGCAGGCCACCACGTCGCGCAGCCCCGCGGCGACGGCTCCGCACTGCGTCGACAGAGCCTCGTCGGCCTGCAGAAAGGCGCGCTGGCGGGCGGCCATCGGCCGGAGGGTGGCCAGGAAGAGCAGCAGTCCGGCGACGAGCGGAGGCACCACGATCAGCAGCAACAGGGGGGCCAGGCTCAGCAGTCCGAGCACCGCGCCGGCCGCGGTGAAGACGAAGGAGCGGGCGACCAGGACCAGTCCGGCGAAGCTGTCCCGGGCGATCTCGGTCTGGTTGGTCAGCCGGGAGACCACCGCGCTGTCCGCCGCGCGGGCCGGATGCGCCAGCGCGTGCGTCAGCGATCGCGACACCACCTGGCGCACCAGGCTGTCGCGCAGCGGCTCGACGAGGTCGGCCAGACCGCGGAAGACGCCTCGGCCGGCCAGGCCGCCGGCGACGACGGCCAGTGCGGAGACCGCCAGCCAGGCCAGTCCGACGCCGGTATCGCCGGCCAGAAAGCCCTGGTCCAGGGCCTTTGCCAGGCCGTAGCCGCCGAGGAAGGTGTGTGCTGACTCCAGCAGTGACCAGCCGGCCAGCAGCAGCAGTACGCGGGTCCGGCGGCGGAGGAAGCGCAGGGCCCGGGGCAGCAGTCGTGCCGTCGGCGTCGTCATGCGGCGGTCCGGGGATCCGCGTCGTCGGTGTGGGCGAAGACCGCTCGGTAGTCGGCGTCCGCCCAGAGGCGGTCGTGCGGGGCGACGGCACGCACCCGGCCGTTCTCCATCCAGGCGACGAGATCGGCGCGGGCGGCGGAGGAGACGCGATGGGCGATCAGCAGCCGGCTGCCGGTCCTTACGTCCTGCACCAGAGCCCGGCTGACATGCAGTTCGGTGACGCTGTCCAGGCTGGAGGTGGCGTCGTCCAGGATGAGCAGGCGGCCGGCGTGGGCGAAGGCCCTTGCCAGTCCGAGGCGTTGGACCTCCCCGCCGGACAGTGGGGCCCCGGCGAGCGGTGCGCGGTAGCCGTCCGGGAGCAGACGGACGAACGGGTCCGCGCCGGCCGCGCGGGCGGCGGCCTCGATCGTGCGGGCCGGGGGCTCGTAGGGGCCGAAGCCGATGGCGTCCCCTACGGTGGCGCCGAACAGGGCGGGGCGTTCGAAGGCGTAGCCGATCTCGCGGCGCAGCTGGGCCGGATCGGCCTCGTCGAGCGGGACGCCGTCCAGCAGCACCTGTCCGCTGTCGGGGTCGGTGAGCCGCCCGGCGACGGCGGCGAGCAGCGATTTGCCCGAGCCCGAGTGCCCGACGACAGCCATGGTCGTGCCGCCCGGTATGACCAGGTCGATGCCGCGCAGCGCGGCGGCACCGCCGCGCAGGACGGTGACCGCGCGCAGTTCGAGCCGGCCGCGGCCGTCGGCGGGCAGCGGCCGGGAGCCGTGGGCCGCCGCGGGCAGGGCGAGCAGTTCGCCGACGCGGTGTGCCGCGGCACGGCTGCGCACCAGGGCGTTGAGCTGTCCGACCACTCCGCCCAGCCCGGCGGTGAGGGCGGCGTACCGGGAGGCGGCCAGCAGCTCGCCGACGGACAGGGCGCCGTACGCCAAACGGAGTCCCCCGACGGCGAGGACGGTGGTGGTCAGCAGCGGGACCAGGATGCTGCTGCCGACCACGGCGCGTCCGTAGATCTGCCACATGTGCCGTCCCTGTGCGCCCAGTTCGGGAAGCGGTGCGAGGACCCGGGCCCGCTCGCGCTCCGCGGTGCCGGCCGCGGCGATGGTCCGGGCGCCGCCGAGTGCCTCGACGAGCCGGGCCGCGATGTCCGCCTGGACGTGTTGATAGCGCCGGACGCTATCGGAGGATCCGCGGGCGAAGACGCGCAGCAGCCAGGTCAGCAGCGGGAGCCCGGCGAGGAACACGGCGGCCAGCCAGATGTCGGTGAGCGCCAGGGCGATCAGGGCGCCGAGCGGGGTGACGAGGGCGGCGAGGCCGGTGGCCGCGGCGGTCGGTGCGGTGCCGGCCTCGGCGGCGTTTCCGGTCAGGCGGGTCGCCAGGTCACCGGGGGTGAAGCGGTCGGCGACCCGGTGCGGTGCGAGGGACATCAGCTGGTCGATGCCGCGCCTGCGCAGCCAGGCGGTGCTGCGGGCGGTGGTGACGCCGCCGGTGAACGCCACCAGCGCGTCGAGCAGCACCTCCGCGAGCAGCAGCACGGCACACAGGACCAGGGCGCCGTGAAGGCCCGGACCTGCGCCGAGCACCAGGTCGAGAGCGTGACCGAGTACGGCGGGCAGGGCGACGGCGGCTCCCGCGGACGCCACGCTGAAGAGACAGACGGCGCCGGCGCGTACGGGACTGTGCCGGAAGGCTCCGGTCAGGACCGTGCGGACGGCGTCCGGCCCGCGCCGGTCGGCCGACGGGGACGGGGGCGAGGGGGGCCCGGGGGTGCGGGGCATACGGGTGGGGACCTCGCCTCCAAGCGACGGGTACGGGGGCAGCGGCAGGCCCCGGACGGTGTTGGCCACCCGGGGCTCGCCGTGACCTTCGCGCTACGGAGCCGAAGGCCCCGTAGCGACGGAGAGTCAGTTACAGGTCGTGACGCTCAGGCTGCTGTCACCGCAGAGCAGCAGGCTGGCGCGGCTGCCGGTGTGGAGCTCCTCCGTGGCCTCGGCCTTGGGGGTCTCCATCGTCTGCAGGTCGAGAAGGGTCATTGTGGTTCCTTTCCTCTATGGGGACGGGGTGTTTCTCGATCGGCCCCGGACGGGGCCGGCTTCAGGGCCGACGAGGCGGCGGGAGGAAGGGCAGGTGCACGGGTGTGTCGTGCAGCGCGCTGCCCAGTGCGAGCAGGCATCCGGCAGTGCCGGTGCTCAGGTCCATGGAGAGCCGCATCATCTGCTCCCCGGCGAAGGCGAGGTGCCCTTGGTAGGGGACGGCGCCCCAGGCCAGGGAGTCGATCTGGCGGCGGAGGTCGGCGGCGTGGGTGCCGGGGCCGCCGGCCGTGGTGCGGCTGAGGTGGAGCACCATGCCCGCCGCGCCGCGGAACAGGCCTGGCTGGGCATAGAACTTGGCCTGGGCGGCCTGCACGATCTCGGTCCGCGCCCGTTCGAACGCGTCGTCCGGGCGGTGGGCGAGGAAGTCGTCGAGCACCATGCCGATGCCGACGCTGCCGGCGCCGAGGTAGGGCATGGTCCGCCAGCCCTCGTCGACCTGGAGTGCGCCGCCGGCACCGCGGACGCATCGGGCCAGGTCGCGGCGGAGGGCCTCGGCGGCCAGATCGAGCAGCGCGGGGTCGTCGAGGCGCTCGTACAGGCGCAGGAAGAGCAGTGCCGCTCCGCTGTCTCCGTGCAGCAGCCCGGCACGGTGCCGCGCACCGCCTTCGGCCGTCGGCGCGGCGGCGCGGAGCTTGTCGGCCACGAGTTGGGCGCACTGCAGGGCGCGCTCTTCCAGGGAGCGTTCGCCGGTGGTGTGGGCCAGGGAGTCGAGCGCCAGGCCGAGGCCGGACAGTCCGCTGTGCAGGTCCGGTGCGATGTGCTGCCAGCTCTGGGCTTCGATGGTGTCGATGAGGTCCAGGGCGCGTTCCCGGTGTCCGAGCCGGTCCAGGACCCAGGCGACGCCGGAGAGGCCGTCGTAGAAGCCGAGCGAACTGCCGGGCGCGGGCGTCTTCGTTTTCCGCAGCAGCCACTCCTCGGCTTCGGGGCAGCGCTGCGCACCGGTTTCGGCCAGGGCGTACAGCACGCCGGCCGCTCCGTAGGCGAAGCAGGTGCCGCCGCCCGCGGTGGCGAACTGGGCGATGTCGCCCGGGAAGAAGCGGTCCTCCCGGTCGGGAGTGGCCGAGGCGAGCACGGCGCGGGCCATGGAGTCGCGGCTGTGCGGCCAGTCGCCGAGGGCCACAGGGAGGTAGTCCGCTCCCCCGCGCCGGCCGGTGTGGCCGGAGTCGCTCGCCGGCTGGTGGCCCCGCAGGATTTCGGCCACCGCCTCGTCGAGGTAGTCGCGGGGCACCGGGAACTGCGCGGCGGCGATCTCCGCCAGGTGCGCCGCCTTGCCGCGGTCCACCGCGAAGAGGCTGGTGAGCGGGAGGAACAGCGCCAGGCGCAGACAGGCCAGGGCGTAGCGGTCGACGTCGAATCCCCTGCGGTCCGCGGGAGCGACGAAGCCCGGGTTGGCGATCACCTGGCGGCTGCCTTCGTCGTCGACGGCAGCGGCCTCGAAGTCCAGCAGGACCACGGAGGACTCGTCCTCGGACATCATGATGTTGAACAGATGCAGATCGTTGAAGACGACGCCACGGGAGTGGATCGCCTTGACGGCATCGGCCACCAGACCGTGCACGCGCATGGCCCACTGGGTGTACTCCGCGAGCCGTTCGGGGCTCGGATCGGCCTCTATCAGCGGGTGACGATGCGCGAAGAAGCTGTTCAGCGGCCGGCCCTCGATGAATTCCAGCACCAGGAAGGTGTGGTCGCCCAGGGTGAACCAGTCGTGCACCTCGGGGGCGCAGCCGAGCCCCGAAAGCCTCTGCAACGCGTCCCGCTCGCGCTCCAGCCGGGTCACGGCGTCCGCTTCGTCGGCGGCCAGTCCCGCGTACGGACGTGCCTCCTTGAGCACCACCCGTTGGTCCGTCCGCAGGTCCCGCCCGAGGTAGACCCCGCCACCGTTGGAGAAGTGCAGCGCCTGCTCGATCTTGTACGGCAGGTCGCCGACGGTGGTGGCGGCGCGGGCGGCCAGATGCGGCTGGAGGAATTCCGGGAGGGTGACCCACTCCGGGACGCGGAACGCGGGTTCTCTGAGGTCGGGAACCAACCGCCCGTGGTTGTCCTCGATGGCCGGGCGGAGTTCGCCCGTGTCGTCATAGCAGTGCCGCTCGGTGAAGCTGCCGTAGCGCACGTACACCGGACCGGCGCCCCACCGCAGGTCGCTGAGGATGTACGGCCCCGGTTCGCCGGCGAGCAGCTCGTCCAGCTCCTCGGCGATGCGGCGGCACTGCTCCTCGTCGGCGGGGTAGACGGTGAGGAACTTTCCGCTGGCACCGCGGTCGGCGTACTTGGCGTTGCGGGTGTGCAGCAGATACCGGCTCGGCATGCACTTGAAGGCCACCGAGCGCGGAACGCAGTAGTCCCAGACCTTCTCCAGCACTCTTTCGGCGTTGTCCAGACAGGCGGAGATATGGATCTTCCAGCCCTGGCTGGGGAGTTCACGGTCCAGGGGCCGGAACGCCAGCCAGTCGCCCGAGCGGTGGCGCTGCCAGCCTTCCGGCAGTTCCCGGCTCAGCGTCGCGTAGGGCGCGCCACGCCCCTTGCCCTTGCTGCTTTCCGACAGCCGGTGGGGAGCGTCGTAGAACTGCCGGTCGACGTCGCAGAAGACGGCGTAACCCTTGTTCATCGCACTCCCTCGGATCTGGTGACAGGTATGACGCTGTCATGGCGCAGGGGCGGGAAACAGTCATGTCTGTCATGAAGAACCCATGAGGAATGCATGTTTGCTGCGAATTTGCTGGAGAACGGTCCGCAGTTACGCGGCGAGCGCCCCGCCAACCACAACCCCGCGCACTCCGGCACACCAAGGGCGCTCGACGGGAGACCCACGAGGTTCATCCCGAAACCGCCCCTTCTCCCCTTCTCGGGTGCAAACCCAGCCGGTTCGGTACCTGCAGAACCGGCGTTGTCAGTGCCCGCCCCTACAGTTTCCGCATGGTCACCACGGTCACTGACACGCAGCCGGAGAACTCCCCCTCCCCGCAGCGACTGCTGCAGAAGTGGCTCGGCGATCTGCCGTATCAGCTGCTGCTGTTGGAGAGGGTTCTGCTCGGCGACGACTTCCCCTTCGACTACTCCCCCGACTCGCTGGACGCGCTGGAGGCGCGCGTCCTGGAGCACTGCGACGCTGGCCAAGACCCGCTGAAGCGGGCGGAGTTCACCGAGAGCGCGGCGGCCTATCTCGGCGAGGTCCTGCTCGGTGTCGCGGGCGGCGGTTGGGGCTGGAACACCCGCCCCGCCGGGGACCGCCCGGGACAGCCGGTCGTCTGGCCGGACCCGGAACTCGAACTCTCGCCCATCGCCCCGGGGTTGCTGGTCGCGTACGCCCTCCGGGTCCGTACCGGGACCGCGTTCGCCGAGGAGGTCGGGCGACTGCAGCAGGCCGTGACGGAGCGGCAGCAGGAGGTTCCGGGATGGGAGCCGGTCAAGGAGCACACGCCGCATGTGGACCCCGGCTCGCCGCTGCCGGAGGATCCGGCCCTGACGGCCTGGCTGGACGAGCGGAGGGAAGCGTTCCCCGCCTGGGTCGGGGACGCGTTCGGCGGAGCGTGGCGGCGGAACTTCCACTCCGACACGCTGGACTGGCTGGAAGCCGCCGTGCGTCAGCGGTTCGCCACGGTGGAGGAGTTCGACGCCTCACGGGACGAGCCGTTCGTGCAGGGCGCCTGCTGGTACATGGGCGAGGTGATCCGGCGGAACAAGGGGGCGGTGTGGCAGTACATACCGTTCCATCCGGACGCCGAGCCCGGGGCCCCGGGATCACGGGAGAGCCTGTGGACCGAGGTGCCGTTCGTGGACCAGCCGGACAAGCGGGTCGGAGGCGCGGCGATCCCTCTGGAGTGCCTGCGCGAGCTGCTCCTCGACGAGGAGGCGGCGGACGGAGAGCCTACGGAGCGCGCGGAGAGTCTCCGGGACACGCTGTTCTGGTTCAGGGCCTCCTCCTACGCGCATGTGGGGGCGCTCCTGGCGCGCATGGGCATGGTGTCCCGGGAGAAGGTCGAGAGCGTCCTCGCGGAGTACGCCGAGTTTGCGCACCATGAGCTGCCACCCCATGAAGTACCCGACACGCTCGAAGCGTTCGGTGTGGCGGTCTCCGCCCACGGCGACGACGTCGACGATCTGGAGGAGAGCTATACGAGCTTCCTCCAGGAGGCCGCCGCACTCACCGACGGCGCGGTCACCATCACCGACGTCAGGCTGCGGGAGGACGACGAGCACGGCGAGCTCCTGGAATTCGCCCGCAACGGCGCCCTGGTGACCCAGCAGACCGAGCACCAGTCGGATCGGTACCTCGACCACCTGGCAATCACGGAGCTGATCGACCACATCGATCCCGACCCCGGCGACGACACCCGCCGCTTCCACCTGGTCCAGTTCGTACACCGCGGCGAATTCACCTGCGAGAGCCACTTCGTCTTCGCCACACCCGAACAGGCCGCCGTGCTGGAGAAGGAGCTTGGCCTGGAACTGCACTGAGCGGTGTCCGTCCCGGAGGCGGGGCTGTGCCGAGCCGTGCCGTACTGACCCGTCGAAGAAGGAGGAGTGAGGAGTGCACACGAGCAAGGGGCAGTTCCGTTACGCGAGCTCGTATGAGCCGCTGGAAGGGCGGGCGGCGGACTCCGGGGCGCGAGACGCGGCGGACCAAGCGGCCGCCGGGTTTCTCCGGAGCGTCTCGGACCTGGTGTTCAAGGGGGGCCCGCTGGGGATCGAGCTGACGCACCTGGATGTCGCCGACCGGACGTTCACCTTCCGTGAGGTGCCCGAGGCCGATCCTCGCATCCCGGTCACCGAAGCCGGTGCGGTACCGGCGGACGATGCCGAGCGCGACGGGTTGCTGTGGACGCCACAGCCGTCTTCTCCCGCGTGGGCCCATCTGGCGTGGCTGGTGCGGGAGCTGCCGTTCCTCCATGCGTTCCGGGAGTACGGCCCGGAGGGAGGTCCGGAGCTGCGCGGGGTGGACGCACCCTCACGGGAGTGGGCGGATGTGCTGGTGGAGCATCGAGGGGAGCGATGGCGCGTACGAGTCGCCTTGGAGGGCCGCACGGAGCCGATCGAGTTTCCGGGGATGGTGATAGGTGAACTGTTCGGCGAGGGCGGTCACCGACAGCTGGTGGTGGAGGAGGGGGCGCCGGATCTCGTGGATCCGGGCATCTAGGGCTGATCTGCCCCCTCCCCGCCGCCGCCCCCGCGCATCGCCGCCAGACCGCCCCCATCGTGGGGCCGCAACCGGCAAGTCCCGCAGGGCCGGGCCGAGTTGCCTCGCGTTCAGTCGGTGATCGTGACGCAGGGGAGGCCGACGCTTGCCCCGCCGCGGAAGCCCTCCGCACAGAGCCGTGTGCCCGGCGCGAAGTGGCGCTGGGGGTATGCCTGGTCGCGGTAGGTCCTGAACGTGGCGACGTCCTCGACCTTGGTGTTGGCGCTCCAGCCGTCAGTGGTCCACACCCGGGCGCTGATCGTGTTCGGCTGGTTGGTGTTGACGACGGACACCTCCACCCTGCCCAGGTAGGTGCCGGTGTCGTAGGTCTCGATGCAGACCGAGCGATTGCACCACTTGCCCGCCGCAGCCGCAGGCGGGCCCGCGACGAGCACCAGACCGAGGGCCGCGGCTGCGGCTCCGACGCTCGTCATGGCCTTGTTCATGTTCAGGTTCATACGGGAAGCCTTCAGGTTCATCCGGGAAGTCCCCTACGTGATCGTGCTCTGCCGGAGTCAACTCCCGGCGCTGATACCGGGATGCCCCCTGCCTACCAAGAGCCGGTTCATCGAGCGGGGAAAGCATCGACACCTCACCCGAAAAGATGTTGATGCCCCTTCAAACACGGCGTGGAGGAGCTCGCACCGCTGCGCAAGCGCACCGGCCCGGATGGCCGCGCGGATCCCGTCCCGAGCACCACCCACCGCCCAGCACCCGCCGCCCAGCCCCCGTGCCGTTCGTCCCGGCCGTACCCGACCCCGGGCCGGGTGCTACCGGCCGCGGGTGCGGTTGAGGATCAGATCGGCGGCGCGGGCGAGAACCTCGGCTCGGGTGCGGCCCTCGTGGCCGGCGACGACCGAGTGGTGTCCGATCGCCATGCAGAAGGCGAGCAGGCTGCGGGCCTCGACCTCGTCGGGATCGGAGCAGAAGGTGCCGATCATCTCGCGCAGCAGGGCCATCCGCCGGTTGTCCACCCGTCGCAGGCGCTCGGCCACCGCCTCGTCACGCCGGGCCCAGTCTCGGACCGCGAGGTCGATGGGGAGCAGCCGGTCGCTGGAGAAGGTGAGGACGCCCGCACGCTGGATCTTGGTCTTCGGGTCGCCGCCCTCGCGCTCGACCCGGTCGATCACCTCGTCGGTGCTCTCCCGCTCCCAGGTGTCCAGCATCGCCTCCAGCAGCGCGTCGCGGTCGGCGAAGTACCCGTAGAACCCGCCCTTGGTGACGCCGAGCCGCTTCGCCAGTGCCTCGACCCTGACGGCGTCCGAGCCACCATCGGCCAGCACGCGCAGCCCTTCCTCCACCCATCTGTCACGCGGTGTGCGAGCAGCGCCCACGATGTGTCCCACCTCACTGATGCACCGGATATACGCAACCGGATATTCGATCTACTCTCGTCCTATACGTAAGCGTATAACGATGGCGGGGATGAGCAGGCGGCGTCCCGAGCGGGAAAGGCGGCAGCGGCCATGAAACTTCCTCTCACAGCCCATACCGGTCAGCCCTGGCGGATCCACGAGCTCACCGGCGACTTCCGGATCGAGGACGTGTGGTCCTACCGCACCCCCGGCGCCGGACCGGACGACTTCCCCGTGATGCTCGCCGCTCTGCGGACGGGCGGCGCCATGGCCAAGCAGACCCTGCTGGTCCGGTTCCTGTTCGCGGTGCGCTGGAAGCTCGGCGCCCTGCTCGGATGGGACAAGGCCAAGACGGGCCTGGGGACGCGGGTTCAGCCGCTGCGCGACCGTCTGCCGCGCGACCTCCGCGAGACCGTGGACGAGTCCGAGTCCGAGTCCGATGACACGCCGTTCACCCCCGTGTACGAGCTCCCCAACGAGTCCGTCCGCGAACTGGCGAACAAGACCGTCCACACCCTCATGCACCTGGGATGGGTGCCGACCGGCGACGGCGACCACGAACTGCGGATGACGGTCCTGGTCAAGCCCAACGGCCTGTTCGGACGGCTGTACATGGCCGTCATCGCCCCCTTCCGCTACCTGATCGTCTACCCGGCGCTGACCCGCCAATGGGAGCGCGCCTGGCGGGACCGGGCGCTGCCCCCGACGTGACCGACGCGCACCGCGTCTCTCCGCTCGGCGTCCTCGCGTTCCGGAGCGAGAGACGAGGCCCCAGCGAGAGACGAAGCCCCGGGGGCGCCGCAGGAGGTGAACCGCATTCCTTCACAGCCCTTCCTTCACAGCCCGCCAAGTACCCTTGCGGCGTGACGATGCACCAGGCCGTCGACGTGAGTGTCGACGCGATGATCGAGGACCTCAGGACACTCGTCGAAGTCGAGTCGCCCTCGCGCGATCTCGACGCCTTGACGGCATCGGCCAAAGCCGTCGCCGCCGTCATCGAGAGCCGTCTCGGCGGGCGGGCCACTCTCGTCGAGAGCGCAGCCGGGCCACATGTCCGCTGGTCGGGTGGCGGCGATCCCCAGGTCCTGATCCTCGGTCACCACGACACGGTGTTCCCCCTCGGGACCCTTGAACGCCGCCCGTTCAAGGTCGCGGACGGGAAGGTCACCGGCCCCGGGGTCTTTGACATGCTCGGCGGTCTGGTGCAGGCCGTTCACGGCCTGGCGGCCCTTGAGGACCGGTCAGGCGTCGAGATCCTGGTGACCGCCGACGAAGAGGTCGGCTCCCGCTCCTCCCGGGCTCTCATCGAAGAACGAGCCCTTGCCTGCGGCGCCGTGCTGGTATTCGAGGGTGCCGCTGACGGCGGAGGCCTCAAGACCGGCCGTAAAGGCTGTGGCACGTTCCAGGTCTCCGTCAGAGGCCGGGCGTCGCACGCCGGCCTTGAGCCCGCAGCCGGGGTCAACGCCCTGGTCGAAGCGGCACATCAGGTGCTGGACATCGCAGCGCTCGGCCGACCC
The DNA here is from genome assembly GCF_053595675.1 of Streptomyces sp. NPDC002446. Classification (NCBI taxonomy): domain Bacteria; kingdom Bacillati; phylum Actinomycetota; class Actinomycetes; order Kitasatosporales; family Streptomycetaceae; genus Streptomyces; species Streptomyces sp. NPDC002446. Next base: position 36,647 of record NZ_JBSFYC010000016.1, read on the forward strand.
GATATCGGCACGACCGTTACCCCGACCGTCGCCTCCGCAGGAACGCTGGACAACGTCGTTCCCGCCGAGGCGACCGTCGTCGTCGACGTGCGGGTCGAGTCGGCCGAGGAGAAGGAGCGCATCGAGTCCGCGTTCGCGGCGCTGACTCCGCATCTCGACGAGGCGGAGATCGCGGTTCAGGGAGGTATCGGCCGGCCCCCGATGCCCGAGTCGGCGTCGGCCGAGCTCTTTGCGGCAGCCGAAGAGCTCCTTCCCGGCCTCGAAGGCAGGGCGGTCGGCGGCGGCAGCGACGGCAACTTCACGGCCGCACTGGGGGTACCGACGCTCGACGGCCTTGGAGCGGTCGGCGGCGGCGCTCACGCCGATCACGAGTACCTGGTCATCGAGGCCATGGCCGAGCGGGCGAACCTTGTGGCCGGCCTGGTGAACGCGATTCGGAACGGGTAACACGCCACGCCAAGCCGTTGGCCGGGGTCAAGGAGCCGAGTAGGTCAGTCGTCGTCTTGGCCGGACGGCCGTGACGAGTGACGGGTTACGCGCTCATCCCCTGGGGGACTTCCGGCCCTCGCCGGTCGCCGCATCAGCGCCCGGGGCATCTGTGTGTGCGGCCGCACGGGCGAGACCGTCCTCGATGCGTCGCAGTGCGCGCAGCGCTTCGGCTTGCTGGTCAGAGGTGAGATCGCCGGTCGAGGCGCTTTCGAGTTCGGCCCAGACGCGTTCGACCTCTCGGCGCAGCGCTTGGCTGGCAGCGGTCGGTTCGATGATGACGGCGCGTTTGTCGTCGGGACAGGGACGGCGGCGGACGAAGCCGGCGTTCTCCAGTCGTTTGATGCTGCGGGTCATGGTGGGGGCGTCGGAGTCGAGCAGGCGCACGAGGTCGGTCTGTCGCTGGGGGCCGAGTTCCCACAGGTGCATCATGAGCAGTTCCTGGCCGAGGTGGAGGCCGACGCGGCGCAGGAGCTGTCCGGCGATCATGCGGTGCAGGCGGGCCACACGGAAGATCGCGTGGCTGACGGGCCCCGCGTGGGCGGCAGCGGGCACGGGCACCGAGGAGGTGGCCTGCGTCGCCTCCGGCAGCTGACTTTGTGCGTCCCGGTTGGTTGCCCGGCTCATCAGAATCGTCCCTTCCCGGCCTACCTACTTAGCCGGACAGCAATCCGGCTGGAATCTTGCCGGACGTCCTCAGGATATCGGCCCCGGCGCGCCTTGTGACACCCCTGCGGGTAGCGGGCGATTTGCCGTAACCAACAGGCAGTTCTCGGCGCTGAGCTGAAAGGTGACACGGCTCACATGGCCGGGCGGGAAGATCCTTTGGTGATTTACTTGTTCGAACAAGTAAGTAACGGTGCGCCGAGCATCACGCACCGACGGAGTGCCGCAGGACCGGGCGGCCCGAGCAAAGGAATGATCATGACGACAGGGTTCGACCCGATCGAGCTGGGCGGCAAGCGTCTGGCCAACCGCATAGCGATGGCGCCGATGACCCGTAGCCGTGCCTACGGGCCGGGGGCCACGGCGACGGAGCTGATGGCGACCTACTACGCGCAGCGGGCCGGCGCCGGCCTGATCATCACCGAGGGCGTCCAGCCGTCGGTGGTCGGCCAGGGCTACCCCGACACCCCGGGCCTGCACTCCGCCGAGCAGGTCGCCGCCTGGCGGCAGGTGACCGACGCGGTCCACCGCGAGGGCGGGATGATCTTCGCGCAGCTGATGCACACCGGCCGCATCGGCCACCCCAGCCTGCTGCCCGACGGCCTGGTCCCGGTGGGTCCCTCCGCCGTCCAGGCCACGGGCCAGGTGTACACCCACCAGGGGCCCCAGGACTTCGTCACGCCGAAGGAGCTGGACCACGACGAGATCGTCCGGACGATCGCCGACTTCGCCGACGCGGCGCGCAACGCCATCGCTGCCGGCTTCGACGGCGTAGAGCTCCACGGGGCGAACGGCTACCTGATCCACCAGTTCCTCGCCCCCAACGCCAACCAGCGCACCGACATCTGGGGAGGCGACGTCGCGGGCCGGGTGCGCTTCGCCGTCGAGGTCGCCACGGCCGTCGCGGAGGCGATCGGCGCCCACCGGACCGGTATCCGCATCTCCCCCGGCGCCCCCTTCAACGACATCGCCGAGACGGACCCGGCCGACCTGGAGGAGACCTACACGGCCCTGGTGGCCGGTCTCGCCCCGTTGGACCTGGCCTATCTGCACGTGCTCGAAGGCCCCGACCAGAACCTGACCGGGCGTCTGCGCAAGGACTGGCCCGGCGCGTTCATCCTCAACCCGTTCACGCACCCCGAGCCCACCGGCCATGACTCGCTCCGCCTGATCGAGGACGGCGCCGCGGACATGATCGCCTTCGGCGCGCTGTTCCTGGCCAACCCGGACCTGCCCCGCCGCCTGGCGTCCGGCGGCCCCTACAACGAGCCCGACCGCGCCACCTTCTACGGCGGCGACGAGCGCGGCTACACCAACTACCCGACGCTGCCCGCCTGACCGGCCCCTCGACTGGCCGGGGAACGGCGGGCCGACCCGCCCAGGGCGCACTCCCGCCGAGCCCCGGCCAGGTACGCGTCGCGTCCGCATCTATGCCACGGACGCCGAGGCCGGAGTGCCGCTGCCGCTGCCGCCGAAAAAGAGATTGCCTCGGGACCATGGCTCACGTTGGCTGGGCAGCATGGCTGAACTACGTACCGATCGCCTCGTCCTGCGCCGATGGCGTGACTCCGACCTTGAACCATGGGCGGCGATGAATGCCGATCCCGAGGTGCGAGAGCACTTGGGCGACCTGCTCACCCGCGAACAGAGCGATGCCTCCGTGGCGCAGTTCCAGGCCGAGTTCGACCAGCGAGGCTACGGGTGGTGGGCGGTTGAGGTGCAGGCCACGGGCGAGTTCATCGGCTTCGCGGGCTTGGACGACGTGGACGACGACATGCCGTTCACAGGAGTGGAGATCGGCTGGCGGCTCACCCGCTCGGCCTGGGGTCAGGGCTACGCTACCGAGGCGGCGCTGACGGTCCTGGCCCATGGCTTCGACGATCTTGAGCTTCCTGAGATCCTCGCCGTCACCACAGCCACCAACCTTCGTTCGCAGGCAGTGATGCGCCGCATCGGCATGACCCGGGACCCGGCCGACGACTTCGACGACCTCACCGAGCCCGAAGGGCCACTGCGTCCGACCGTGCTGTACCGCATCGCCCGCAGCGCGAGGATCTGACGTTCCCCACTGGGGAGTCTGGACACGATGTGTCCGACAAGCCGAACTCGGGCAGTAGTTGCCCCATGGTCGCACTGCCGAACGACGTACGGCTGAGGATCGAAGCGCCGAACATCTGGTACGTCGCAACGAGCAACACGGACGGTTCGCCCCATGTGAGCCCCATGTGGGTGGGCCTCGACGGGGACCTGGTGCTGTTCAACACCGCCGTAGGTCGCGTCAAGGAACGCAACCTGCGCCGTGATCCGCGAGTGTGCCTGTCCCATGCGGATCCGGCCGATCCCTTCGACCGGGTACAGATCCGTGGCCGGGCCGTCCGGTTCGAGGAAGGCCCGGCAGCGGACCGGAACATGGACCTGCTGGCGCAGACCTACCTGGGCACCAAGCGGTTCGAATGGCGCATCCCCGGTGAGCAGCGTGTCATCGTGCTGATCGAGCCGACGCGATGTCGCCATGTGATCGGCGTCGAGCCACTACCGCCTGGGGCGCCCGGGGCAGTCGCCCTACCGGACGCTGGGTAGCGACGCCGTCCGGATGCCGCGGTGAGACTGGATGTGCATGGCCCGCAGCCTCACCGGTGCGTTCGCTCCGCGGTCTTGGGGATTTGCTGGGTGGAGCAGTGGATACCGCCGCCGCCCTCGCCGAGGGTGTCGACGGGCAGTTGTATCACCTTCCGCCCCGGGTACAGATCGCGCACTATGGACTTGGCATCGCCGTCGGCCCTCTTGTCGCCGAAGCCGGGCATGATGACCGCGCCGTTGACCACGTAGTAGTTCACGTAGCTGGCCAGGAATCCGTCCCCGCGGCGGCCGATGTCGACCGGTTCGGGCAGTTCGACGACTTCGAGCCGCTTGCCCCGGGCGTCCACGGCCTTGTCCAGGACCTTCCGGGCCTGATCGTAGGCGTCGGTCCAGACGTCCCTGGGGGCCTCCTCGTCCGGTGTGCTCATGACGACGACGCCGGGTTCGGAGAACCGCGCCAGCGCATCGATGTGGTAGTCCGTGATGTCCCTGCCCCTGACGCCGTCCACCCAGATCACCGTGGTGATGCCGAACAGGGCCTTGAGCGCCTGCTCGATGTCGTCGCGGGATTTGCCGGGATTTCGACGCCCGTTGACCAGGGAACTCTCGGTCGCCAGCAGGGTGCCCTTGCCGTCGACCTCGATCGAGCCGCCCTCGCCGACGATCGGCGCCTTGATCCTGGTGATGTGCTCGTCGTCGAGGATCGCCGCTGCGACCCGACTGTCGCGGCCGTGGGCCTGCTTGTTTCCCCAGCCGTTGAAGTTGAGGTCGACTCCGGCGATGCCATCGGGCCCGAGTACGAAGGTCGGCCCGATGTCGCGCATCCACAGGTCGTCCACCGGAATCGGTACGACCTCCACCCCGGAGCCGCAGGCTTTCCTGGCCGCCTTCACATCCTGGTCGTTGGCCAGGAGGACCACCGGCTCGAACTCGGCGATCGTCCGCGCGATCCGTGCGATGTCCTCCCGCACGCCGTAGACGTCCGACTTCCAGATCTGCCGGGTGGGCCATGACATGTAGGTCAGCTCGTGGGGGTGCGCCTCGTCGGGCATCCGCCATCCGCGGGCCGGCGTCGCCCCCGCGGGAGCGGCGCTGCCGCTGCCCCGCGCAGACCGGCTGCCGTCCTGGGTGCTGCAGGCACTCAGCGCCATGCCGAAGGCGGCCAGGGCCCCGGCCTGCAGGGTCTGACGTCTGGACATTCGCATGATCCACCCTCCTGACTGAAATTTTAGTCAGTACGATGGTAGGGCATGATCGGACGCAGTCACATGTTGATCCTTCAGGCAGTGGGAGCACTCGATGCCGGACAGGCCCACCCAGATCGTCGAAGCCGCGGCCCGGCTGATCGCCCGACGCGGCGTGCGCGGGCTGCGCGTCGAGGAGGTTTCCGCAGAGGCCGGCGTGTCCACCGCACTGATCTACTACCACTTCAAGGACCGCGCCGGGCTGCTGCGCCGCACGCTGGAATTCATCAACCAGCGGGCCGTGCGCTACACCGACGCCGCCCTGGACCGGTCCGAGGATCCGCGTACCCAACTCACCGAAATGCTGCTCCTGGAACTACAGGACACCCCCCAGGTCAGGGAGAACAGCGCGGCCTGGGGCGAGTTCCGCGCCACCGCGATCTTCGACCCGGACCTACGGGAACAGCTCGCCACCTCGACCAGGGAATGGGTTGAGGACCTCGCCGACCTGGTGCGCCAGGCCCAGGCTGCCGGTCTGGCCAGCCCCGAGATCGTCCCGAGTGCCGCTGCCGAACGCCTCACCGCCCTGGTCGAGGGCCTGAGCGAACGATGGCTGAGCGGGACCACGCCACTCCCCCGCGCCCACGAGCTGCTCCGTGACGCCATCGCCATGGAACTTCGCCGGCCATGAAGGGCAGCTGATGGCCGGCGGCGCACCGCCATAGGTCGGCGTCCGCTTTCCGCCAGCGTCCCTTCTCATGAACGATCAGGCTGGCGGCATGACGATTCCCTCTACTGCAGCCTCCGACGCGGTATCCGTCCTCACGGGCATGTATGCGGCCGAGGCCGCGTATCTGGCGGCCGGCGGGCCGGGCAAGGCCTCGTTCGATCTGCTCGCGCCCTTCTTCGCACCGGATGTGGTGCTGCATCAAGCCGATTCCCTTCCCTACGGCGGAACGTGGCACGGTCACGCGGGAATGGCGCGCTTCTTCCTCGCCATGGGCCAGGCGTGGGAATCGTTCGAGATGCTGGAGCAGGAGTTCCTCGCCACCGGTGAGACCGCGGTGGTGCTCACCTTGGTTCGTGCTCGCGCCCGGGCCACCGGCCGTGAACTGACCTTTCCGATTCTGCAGGCGATCACTATCAAGGACGGGCGGATCGCCGAGGTCCGTCCCTTCTACTGGGACACCGAGCGGATCGCCAGGGCCTGTACGGCGCCGACCCCCGCCGATTAGGCAGGCCGCCGCTCGGCGGTGTCCGCGAGGATCGCACGGCGGGCGTCGAGTGCGGCGGCGAGCAGGCGTTCGTCCAGCTCCGTCTCGGCGTCCCGGGTGGAGTCGTTGACGGGGATGCGGGTGCGCCGTTCGATCAGTGCCGTTACGGCGGGCAGCGCGGGTCGTGCCCGGTGGCCCATCTGCGCGAGGCCCGCGAGGTAGTACTCGCCGACCGCGTAGTCGGCCAGATACGGCGTCATCACGGCGAGCAGCCGCGGCAGGGCGGCCTGGCCGGCGTGTCGCAGCCACAGCGGAGCGCATACGGCCTGCATCCGGCCCGGCCATCGGAAGGTGAGGTTGTACAGCTGGGCCGCCTGCCGGAAGGTCAGCGGTCCCGCGTCCAGCAAGGCCCCGAAGATCTCCGGGGCGCCGCTGAGGCGGCCGATGCCGATGGGCTTGGCCGCGAGGAGCGCGCCGGCGGACGTGCTGTCGTACGGCGGGGGCGGGACGGCCCGTTGGCGGCGGTCCTTGGGGTACGGCGTGAACGGGGCCGTGGCGGTCAGCGCGCCGTGGGCACGCATGGCCGCCCGCGAGATCGAGGCCGTGGTGAGGGCCTTCGCCACGGCCGGGCCGGTCTCCCCGCGGTGGCGGAGGAGCAGGGGCAGCAGCACGGTCGGGGCCGCCCGCCAGTCATGACACGCCTCTCGGGCGAGTTCCGCGCCGATGTCCCGGGTGGCGGGGTCGGCGAGGAGGCGGGCCGCGAGGGTGTAGGTGTGCTGCTCGCGCCCCAGTTGGCAGAGCACCCGCCCCCAGTCCTGCCCGACGCCGTCCGGGTGGTGTGCGGCCGTGCGGGCGTCGGCGAGCAGCGCCGCGTCCAGCGCCGGCCAGTCCTCGGGAGGCGCGGACCGCAGGGTTTCGAGGCGGGCGAGGAAGCGGACGGAGGTCACGGCCGGCGCGGGGCCGGCGGCTGGGGTCTCGTTCGGCCGCTTCATCGGACGGGGCGGTGGCCGCCCTTTCCATCGGGGATCGCAGTCATGCGGCCGATCATGTCACGCACGGCGAAGGCGCTGGCAAGGGCTTTACGGGCGACTCGACACCGCGACGGACAAAGCGGGGCTTTCGCCGCGGCGTGGTGTAGAACTCCTTTTCCAGGAGGTATTTATGTTTTCTCGTGTGGGTGTCCGTGGTGTGTCCGGGGTGTTGTTCAGTGCCTGCGCGCTGGGTGGTGTCGTCCTTGCCGGGGGTGTGAGTCATGCCGGGGACGTCGGCATGATCCTCTATACGGCTCCCGACGGGGCGAGGACGGCGCTGGAGCAGCCCGTACCCGGCCACTGCTACAACCTCGTCGGCAACGGCACGGCCTCCAACCTCAACGCCGCCGGCACCACCGCCTTCTTCTACGCCCACCGCAACTGCCGGGGCCACGCCATCGCCGTCGCACCCGGCGAAGCGCAGCAGCTGCGCTTCGCCTCCGTGAGCACCGCCGTCGACTGAACCGGCGGGCCGCTGCTCGCCGGTCCGTTCAGCCGCCGACCCTGAGGTAGTGGCCCCAGTAGCCCTGGTGGCGGCCGTAGCGGGTGGTGAGTTCGGCGAAGGCGGTGTCGTCCAGGGCGCGGCCGTAGACGCGCTGGGCGGCGCGGGTCATCTCCTTGTCGGGGGTGAGGTGTTCGGTGCGGCCGAGGCCCCGGATGAGGAGGAAGGACGCCGACCAGGGGCCGATGCCGGCCAGGCGCAGCAGCTGGTCGCGGACCTCGTCGTAGGGGCCGGTGCGCAGGAAGGTCTCGTCCAGGTCGAGCCACTGGCGGATCGCGCGGTGGAGGTAGCCGGCCTTGCGCGGGTTGCCGATGAGGTGCTGGAGGGCGGGTTCGTCGAACGAGGCGAGCTGTGCGGCGTCGGGGAACGCCCAGCGGGGCTCGCCGTCGACGGTGATGCGGTTGCCGGCCGCTTCGACGAGGGCCTGTTTCATGTTTCTGGCCACCGGCATGGGTACGCGCTGGCAGAGGATCGCCCAGCACAGCAGTTCCAGCGGCGAGGGGAATTTGACCTGGTGGTAGCCGTGCAGTCGGTCCACGACGCGGGAGAACGGCGGGTCGAGGCGGGCGAGGCGGTAGAAGTCGGTGAGGTCGTCGGTGAGCCCGAGGTGGAAGGAGAGCCGGTCCGCGGCGGCCTCGGCGGTGGCGTCGGTGAGGGGCTCGGCGGCGGTCAGGACGCAGTCGACGGCCGGTGCGTCGGGGGCCGCCGTCACCCGGGCGCCCAGCGTGGTGCCGTTCTCGCGCAGGGCCAGCGTCAGGCTGTCGTGCGCCGTGCCCTGCTGTCCCGTCATGGCGGGGAACGAGCGGATGAAGGCGAGGGAGGCGGAGAAGGTGAAGGGGGGCCGGGCCGCCAGCCGGAGGGTGCGGGAGCGCTCGGGTGCCGGTGCGGCGTCCGGTGCGGCCGCGGCGCGCGGCCGCTCGGTGCTCTGCCGGGGCTCGGCGGCGGCCGCGGCCCAGCCGGCGGACGTCCCGGTCCCCAGGGATGTGGTGTCGGTCATCGTGCTCTCGCTTCGTTCGGTGGCGGCCCGGGAGGATCAGACGGCGCGGCCGAGCCAGCCGGCCAGGCGGCGGTGGATGTCGGCGTCGTCCGGGACGGGGCGGACCTCGGCGAAGGGCATCTCGCCGCCGCGCGGCTCGGCCGGCAGGACCTTCTGGGCGATGCCGAAGGCCATGTGGGCCAGCTCCTCGTCGAGTTTCGCCTCGGGCGCGATGACCTGGGCGATGTCCCAGGTGTGGGTGACCGTCTCCATCACATAGCCGCTGAGGGCGATCCGGCCCGTGGCCAGGCCCCACGGAACCTCGAACTCCCGGTCGAGCTTGTCGTCGCCCGCCCAGGCCGCGGCCGCGCGGGCGCGCGCCCGGCCGAGCGCGCCGCCCCAGTCGGTGTCGGCGATCTCACCGGCCGCCGCGGGGACGTCCATGCCGCGGCCACCCTCGCCGATGTAGGCGATGCGGTGGATCGCACCGACGGTGTGGCTCAGCAGTGCCCGCAGGTCGTACGCGTCGCAGGGGGTCGGCCGGCCGAGGAGGGCGGGGTCGAGGCCGCTCACCAATTTCTCCAGCTGGTCCAGAGCGTTGAGGAACTGGGGGCGGGGGTCGAACGCGTTCATGGGCGCACCTCTCGTACGGGCCCAGGCGGTGTGCCGGGCCGCTGCGGAACACTCTGCGGGGTGATACCTGACAGGACCCGTCAGGTTTTAAACTGCGCTGCATGAAAGCGGACCGGCTGCTGTCCATCCTGTTGCTGCTGCAGGCCCGCGGGGGCCTTCCCGCGACGGAGCTCGCCGCCCAGCTGGAGGTGTCGGTCCGGACGATCTACCGGGACGTGGAGGCGCTCTCGGCCGCCGGTGTGCCGGTGTGGGCCGAGCGGGGCCGCAACGGCGGAGTGCGGCTGCTGCCCGGGTACCGCACCGACGTCACGGGCCTGACCACCGACGAGGCGCGGGCACTGTTCGTCCTGGCGGCCGACGGCGCGCACGAGGCCCTGGGGCTCGGCAGCTCGATCGCCTCCGCGTTGCGCAAGGTGATGGCGGCGCTGCCGCCGGACCACCGTCCGGTGGCGGAGCGGACCAGTGAACGGATCCTGGTCGACCCGGTGCGGTGGATGCAGGGCCGGGCCGCCGATGTGGAGCTCGGCGAGCTGCAGCGCGCGGTGTTCACCGACCGGCGGCTGCGGCTGCGCTACCGGCGCAGCGGGGAGAGCGAGGCGGGCGAGTACACCGTCGACCCGTACGGCCTGGTGAGCAAGGCCGGGGTGTGGTACCTCGTCGCCGACCGGGACGGTGAACCGCGGTTGTTCCGGGCGGACCGGGTGCAGGCGGCGTCGGTCGCCGAGGAACCGGTACGCCGCCGTCCGGGGCTCGGACTCGCCGAGGTCTGGGCGGCGTTGCGGGAAGGGGTGGAGCGGCTCGGGGACGAGGTACGGGTGCACTGCCGGGTGCGGCGGGAGCGGCTGGATATGTTCCTGCGGATCCAGTCCGCCCATCTCGCCGGGCCGCCGGCGGACCGGGGCGACGGCTGGGCCGATGTGGAGCTGGCCTTCCGGGCCGTGCGGGCGGCGCGGGCGCTGCTGGTCTTCGGGGCGGATGTGGAGGTGCTCGCGCCCGCCACGGCCCGTCAGGAGCTGAGGGCGGCCGCGGCGGAGGTGACCCGGGTGTACGGGCCAGATGGCGACGGCCGGGGGTGAGCGGTGCAGTGAGCCCGGCGCGCCGCACGCGCCGGGATGCCACCGCCGGTGGCCGCGCGGACTGCTCAGACCAGCAGTTTCTGGTAGAGGTCCTGCACCTCCGAGGAGGGCTGGACGCCGAGTTCGGCGTCCAGGATGCGCCACAGCCGCTGGTAGGCCTGAAGGGCTTCGGCCCGGCGTCCGCAGTGGTGCAGGGTGCCGATGAGCTGGGCGTGGAAGCCCTCGTTGAGCGGGTTCTCCGACACCAGTGTGCGCAGTTCGGGCACCAGCTCGCGGTGCCGGCCGAGGCGCTGGTGGGCCTCGATGCGGATGCCGATGGCGTTGAGCCGCAGCTCCTGCAGGTAGGTGATGTGTGCGTCGAGGACCTTCCCGATGGGCATACCGGCGAACGCCGGACCCCGGGAGAGCCGGAGTGCCTCGGAGATACGGGTGGCCGCCGATTCGGCGTCTCCGCTGCCGAGGAATCCGCTGCCCTGGGCGACCAGTTCCTCGAACCTGGAGGCGTCCAGGGCGCTGTCGTCGACCGCGATGAGATATCCCGACGGCCGGGTGACCAATATCCTTTCGGTCTTTTGCAGCCGCAGGCCGTTCGCCAGTGATTTCCGGGCGTGGTAGACGTACGTCTGGAGCGTGGTGAGCGCGCTGCGCGGAACGCGCTCACCCCACAATTCCGCGATCAGTGTGTCAACGCTCACCGTTTCGTTGTTCCTGGCCAACAGAAGCGAGAGCATCTGCCCGACCTTTGATCTCCCCACGATCAATGACTGGGCTTCATGTGAAATCTCGACTTGCCCGAACACCTTGAACTGCACAGCGGCCCCCCGCTTCCATGCTGTCTGGTTTCAGCGATGCGTTCGATCTCGGCCGGAGCCTAACCCCGTCGGTCGGTTTTCCGGCTCAAGAATTAGTAATTTCCCAGGCCCCCGCAGACGTTGAGGGCTTGCGCGGTGACCGCGTCGGCGCCGCGGGTGACCAAGTACCGTACCATCGCGGCCACTTCGGACGGCTCCACATAGCGGCCGATCGGCACCCGTCCGGTGATGCGCTGGTGCACCTCCTGCTCATCGACGCCCCAGACCCCGGCGTAGTGTTCCCGCACCCGTTCCGCCATGGGCGTTTCCACGAATCCGGGGCAGACCGCGTTGACGGTGACCGGGGTCCTCGCGAGTTCCAGTCCCAGTGCCTTGGTGAAGCCCACGACCCCGTGTTTTGATGCCGAGTAGGGGGCCGCGTGCACGACGCCCTGTTTACCGCCGGTGGATGCGATGTTGATGATCCGGCCGTACGCCGCCTCAGCCATTCCACCGATGGTGAGTGCGCGCTTGGTGACAAGAAATACGCTGTGGAGATTCGCGTTGATGACGTCGTACCAGAGGTCGTCGGCGATCTCCGCCGTGGTGCCGCCGCCTGGCCGTCCGGCGTTGTTGACGAGGATCTCCACCGGGCCGTACCGGTCGACGCAGGCGCGTACCAGCCGGTCGGCCTCGGCCGCCGAGGTCACGTCGCAAGCGACGCCGTCGACGTCGTGACCCTCCTGCTGCAACTCCTTGACCGTGGCGGCGACGGCCTCCGGACGGCGTGAGCACAGGAAGACCCGGGCGCCGTCCCCGGCGAGGGTCCGGGCGATCTCCAGCCCTATCCCGCTGGTCGCTCCGGTCACCAGTGCCACGCGGTGCTGTGCGCTCATGGTTGTCCCTTCCCTTCCGCGATGTCCGTAATGACATCGTCGGGAACAGAGAGACCACGCGGCGCTCGAAACTCCCTCGAAGTCGGCTGGGAGCCCGCTCGAAGACCGGTCGAGAGGCCGTCGAAGGGGGCACGAGGCGCGGTGCGGCGCGCGGCCGCGGGTCTCCACCGCGGGGGTGAGCGCCCTTCGAGCGGGGTGGGCGATCGTGGCGCGGCGATCGCATCGGGCGGCGCGAGAGTGGAGGATCCATGACCGAGCTGGAACACCGGACGGCCGGCGACCCGTATCCGAACAAGTGCTATCTGCCCTTCATCCTTTACCCGCCGGGCATGCACCGGACCACCGGCGGACGGGAGTGGCTGGAGTCGCATATCGACATGCGGCAGCAGGGCGGCGACTTCGTGCTGTACATCGGCATCCCGTTCTGCCGTACGCGCTGCAAGTCCTGCCCGTACTTCGCGAGTCTGCTGTCGGAGAAGGACCCCAACGGCCGCGAGGAGCGCTATATCGAGGCGCTGATCAGTGACCTCAAGCGGTGGGGTGCCTACCCGAAGTTCGCGACCGGCCGGATCCGCAACATCTTCATCGGCGGCGGCACCGGCAGCATTCTGCGCACCGGGAATCTGCGGCGGCTGGTCGACACCGTCTTCGAGACCTTCCAGGTCGCGGACGACTGCGAGTTCACGCTGGAGGGGAACGCCCGCGACTTCGACGAGGAGAAGATCGACTATGTCGCGGGGTCGGCGATCAACCGGCTCAGCCTGGGTGTCCAGTCCTTCCAGCCGGAGCTGCTGGGGGTGATCGGCTCACCGCACGCGGCCGAGGACAGCGCCCGGGTCATCAAGGAGTTCCAGGCGCGCAACTTCCGCAACATCCAGCTGGACCTGATGTACAACATGCCGGGCCACACGCTCGACATCTGGCGGCGTGACCTGCAGACGCTCGCCACGCTGGACGTCCCGCACTTCACGATCTACCTCTACCGGATCCACCAGGACACGATCCAGGCGAAGCTGATCACCAAGGGAAAGGTGGACCGTCCGGCGGACCCCGAAGGCCCGATGGTCAAGGCGATGTACCGGGAGGCCATGGGGATAGCCGAGGAAATGGGCTACTCGATGTACATGGTCGACCATTTCTGCAAGCCGGGCTACGAGAACATGTACAACCACTGGAACTGGAAGGTGTACATCGACACCCTGGCCGTCGGCCCCGGTTCCTACAGCTACTTCGACGGCTACCGGCTGGGCACCGAGACGGACGTCGAGAAGTACATCGAGACCGTCGAGAGCGGCGACTTCCTGATCAGCACGGTCACCGACGAACTCTCCCCGCGGGTCCAGCGCGAGCGGTATGTGATCTTCGCCCTGCTCTACTACGAGATCGAGTACGCCTTCTACCGCAGCAAGTTCGGCACCGAATTCCGCGAGGACTTCGCCGACGAACTCCAGCGGCTGGAGCGCAAGGGCCTCATCGAGCTCACCGAGGACCGGATGCGGCTGACGCAGCTGGGCCTGATCTGGCACACCAACGTCATCCTCGAATTCTTCAACCCGGCGTTCTGGAACGACGCCCGCTCGCTGACCGAACCGAACTGGTCGCTCAACGGCGTGATGGTCGAGGTCGGCGCGCACTCCCGCGAGTACTGGCTCGGCGGCAAGGACGTGACCTTCTTCCCGCCGCCCGAGGAGGTCGCGGCGGCCGCCGCGGCCGCGTCCGGCACCGCACCCGAGGCGGCCGGCCGTGACTGACACCCAGCGGTTCGTCGCGCAGGCCGCCGTCACCGTCAACGCCCTGGTGCACGACATCTGGGCAGTGTGGGTGGACGTCAACGCCTGGAAGAACTGGGACGACGGCATCGACAGCACCCAGCTGCACGGCAACTTCAAGGCCGGCAACACCTACACCCTCACCCCGCAGGGAGGGGAGCCGCTGACCGTCACCCTCACCTCCGTGACCCAGGGCGAGGAGTTCAGCGACGAGGCGGTGCTGCCGTTCGGCAGGCTTCTCACCCACCACCGGATGGAGCCGCTCGGCTCCCGGATCAAGGTGACCCACGAGCTGGTGGCGGAGATCGCCGACGAGATGGTGCCGGTGTTCGCGCGGGAGGTGTGGCCACATCTGCAGAGCGGGCTGTCGCAGTCGCTGGTCAACCTCGCCGACCTCGTCGGCAGCGACTGAGGGCCAGGCGGCGATGGGGGACCACGACGTCCGCTCGGGCATACGGCCCGCGGTGAAGCTGGTCGATCTGCTGCTGGGCCCCGGCGCGGGGTCCGGCGGCCCGGCCGGCGGTTCGTTCCGGCTGATCGAGGCGGGGCGCACCTACACCCGGCAGCAGCTCGCCGACACCGCAGGACGCTGTGCGGCGCAGCTGCTGCAGCACGGCCTCGCCCCCGGCGACCGGGTGCTGGCGCTGCTCGACCACGACGCGCGCGGCATCGCCTTCCTCGCCGCGGCCGGGGCGCTGGGCCTGCGGGTGCTGATGCCCTACAACCTGCGGGCCGCGGCGTTGCCGGAGTGGCGGAGCATCGTCGCCGACGCCCGGCCCGACGCCGTCGTCCACCTCCGTCCTGACCACGGCGAGCGCGGTCTGGCCGCCGGGGTGCGCGCCCTGGGCACGCTCGGGCCGCGGGTGATCGTCCTCCCGGCGGAGGGCGCGCACGCGCGGCCCGGCGACCCGGCCACTGCCCTGCCGGCCCGCCGGGCGGAGCCGGTCGAGAACTTCCTGACGCTCTTCACGAGCGGTTCGACCGGCTCGCCCAAGGCCGTCAGCGTCTCCGAGGAGCTGGTGTGCCGTCGGGTGCGCAGTGTGACCCGGATGCTGCGATTCGGTTCCGACGCCCGGGTGTTCCTGTCCGGGCTGCTCAACAACACGACCGGGGTGATCTTCTCCTTCGGGGCGCTGCTGCACGACGCCCGGCTGATCGTCCCCGAGAGCCGGGACCCCGCACGCTGGCCGGCGGAGGTCGCCGCCCACCGGGCCACGCACATCATGCTGCGGCCGCTGGCGCTGCGCCGCTTCCTCGACGGGGCCGAGGCGGGCCCCGCCGATCTGTCCGGCCTGCGGGTGGTCGCCTACGGCGCGGCGGCCATGCCGCGCACGCTGCTCGAACGCGGCCGGCGGTCCATACCGTGCGCGTGGGTGCAGGGCTACGGCCTGAGCGAGACGTACGGGCCGTTCTGCTGGCTGGACGAGGCCGCCCACCGCGAAGGGCGTCAGCTGCGCGGCGCCTACAACGTCGGGCGGCCCGACGACACCCTGGAGGTGCGGCTCGATGCGCTGCCGGGCCACCCGCCGGAGGTCGGCGAAGTGCTGGTGCGCGGGGACGCCGTCATGGAGGGGTACGTCGATGTGGCCTCCGGCACGGTCGAACCGCCGGGCGAGTGGCTGCGTACCGGGGACGTGGGCGCCTGGAGTCCGGACGGCGATCTGCTGCTGAAGGGGCGCCTGCACGCCTCGGTGATGAGCGCGAACGGCCACCGCGTCTACCCCGAGGAGGTCGAGGCGGTGCTCGCCGGGCTGCCCGGGGTGCGGGAGGTGGCGCTGGTCGCCCTGACCGGCCCCGAGGCGCTGTCCGAGCGGCCGGTCGCCTGTGTCTCGGGTCCGCTGGGGGCTCGCCCGGCCACCGAGGTCAGGGCGGAGGTGACGGCCGCGCTGAGCGGGGTGCTGAGCCGGGAGAAGTGGCCGGATCTGGTGTACGCGAGCGACGCGCCGTTCCCCAAGAGCGGCAACGACAAGGTGCTGCGGGGCGAGGTCGCCCGGCGGATCGACCGCGGCGCGCTGATCGAACTGTGACCCGCGGCCGGGCGGGGGCGTCCGGCCGCGCGGTAATCCACCGTCGAAGACCAGGAGTTGTGTGCCATGCGCTACCACCTTTCCCACTCCGTCGTCTGTGCCGCCCCGCCGGACCGGGTGTACGACGTGATCCGCCGCTCGGCCGACTGGCCGCGGATCTTCGAGCCGTGCCAGTCGGTCACCGTGGTCGAGCAGGAGCCGGACCGCGAACTGATCGAGATCCGCGCCCTGGTGGGCGGCACACCGATGACCTGGCGCTCGCGGCGCCGTTTCCTGCCGGAGGTGTGCGGCGTGCGGGCCGAGGTGATCCAGCCGATGCAGCTGGTCGCCGCGATGACCACCGAGTGGCGGGTCGTCGCGGTCAACGCCGAGCAGAGCCTGCTGGTGCTGGAGCACGCCTACGACCTGTGCGAGGACATCGCCGGGCAGGTCGACGGCGTCACCACCCGCGAGCAGGCGGAGCGGTTCATCGAGTCGGCCGTCGACACCAACTCCACGGTGGAACTGGGCAACATCAAGGCCGCGGTGGAGCGGCCCGCACCGCCTGCCGCCGAGCGGGACTGCCACGCCCGGCACTCCGCCGTCGTCGCCGCTCCGGCGGACACCGTGTACGAACTGATCCGTGACACCGCCCGCTGGCCGCGGATCTTCGACGCCTGCCTGGGCGTGGCCACCGTCGGTTCGGACGCCACCGGCGAGCTGGTGCGCATCGAGGCGGCGCAGGACGGGCGGACCGTGGCCTGGGAGACCCGGCGCCGCTACTACGACGGGATCCGCCGGATCGACTACCACCTGCCGGTGCCGATGCCGTTCGTCGCCTCGATGCACGGTGAGTGGCGGGTGCTGCCGCTGGGACCGGACCGCTGTCTGCTGACGGTGGACCGGCACTGGCGGATGCTCGACGAGGTCGGCGGCATCCGGGAGGACGTGACGACGGTGGCACAGGCGGCCGCGGTGGTGCGCGGATTCGTCGAGACCAACGCGGCCGCCGAGATGACGGCGCTGCGCGCCTACGCCGAGGACGGCATCGACACCGTCACCGAGATCACCACCCGCATGACGGTGCCGCACCCCCCGGACGCGGTGTACGCCCTGCTCGCCGACGTCGCGGGCTGGCCGAAGCTGCTGCCGCACTGCGAGGGGCTGGAGCTGCGCCACGACGACGGGCGGCACCAGGAGTTCGTGCTGGAGGTGCGGACCGCGGCCGGTGCGGAGGCGTTCCGCAGTGTGCGCCACTGCGACGCCGAGCGGCTGTCGATCGTCTACTTCCAGCCGGAACCGCCGCCGCTGCTGCTGCGCCACGAGGGCAGCTGGCAGGTGTCCGCCGCGGCCGGCGGCGGCAGCGAGGTGGTGTCCCGGCACACCGCCGTGCTCGACCCGGTGGCCTGTGCGCAGGCCTTCGGCACGGCCGAGCTGCGGCAGCACAAGCAGCGGGTGCGGGAGATGCTGGACGGCAACAGCCGGCGGACCGTGGAGGCCTGCGCGCGGGCGCTCGGGCAGCGGCCGGCTCCCGCACCGGCCGGGCACGGTGCTTGACGCACCGCCGGCCGCCCGGCCGGCCCGGCTGCCCGAACCGCTCTTCCGCGCCTGCGGCTACTTCCTGCCGCGGCTGCTGTTCCTGCGCTCCCGGTACGCCCCGCAGGTCGGCTGGGGCGACATCGCGCTCGCCCTGGACGGGTTCCCCTGCGACGACCTCGATCTGGCGTCGGCGGGCTTCTGGGACGAGTGGCGGCGGCGCTGGACCGCGCACGGCGACCGCTATGCGCAGCTGGCCGGTGGCTCGTCGACCGCAGCGGGCCGGGCGCGGGCCGCCCGCACCGCCGCCGGCTGCTACCACTGGGCCGAGTTCATGTACTTCGACGACGCATCCCGCAAGTACCGGCTGCGCAGGCAGGTGCGCGACTCCTTCCTCGCCAGCGTCGAGGGCGCGGACCTGGACTTCGAGGCGGGCGAGCTGCCGACGCGGGAGGCCGGCGGCAGCCCCGTCCCGTACTGGCTGGTGCTGCCGCCCGCGCACCGGCGGCCGGCCGGACGCCTGCCGTGCGTGGTGCTGTCGAACGGGCTGGACTCGATGACCGAGGTGGAGGTGCTGGCGCTGGCGGAGACCTATCTGGAACGGGGCATCGCGGCGCTGCTGTTCGACGGTCCCGGCCAGGGAATCCAGGTCGGCCGTACGCCGCTGCGGATCGAGATGGAGAGCGTGGTCGCGGCGCTGGTGGCGCGGCTGCGCACGGATCCGCGGATCGCACCGGACCGGCTGGCCTTCTTCGGCGTCAGCTTCGGCGGCTATCTCGCGCTGCGCGTCGCGCGGGCTCTCGGCGACGCCTTCGCGTGCGTGGTCAATGCCTCCGGCGGGCCGCGCGTCGCGCCGTACGACGGGCTGCCGCGCCGGCTGAAGGACGACTTCCGGTTCGCGTTCATGGGTGGCGACGCCGCTGATATGCGCGACCGCGTCGCCGCGCTCGCCCTGGACGTCGGCGGTCCGGTCGGCACGGACGTGCTGAGCGTGCACGGCGCCCTGGACGACATCTTCCCGCTCGCCGCCCTCCAGGAGCTCGACCGTGCCTGGGGACCGCGCCACCGGCTGCGGACGTACCCCGGCGAGGCACATGTCTGTCTGAACGAGATCGAGACCTGGAGCCTGGAGGCCGCCGACTGGGTCGCCGGGCGGTTGCTGCCCGTATGAGCGAACGGACGGCGGACGCCGTCCGGTTGAGAGTCCACCACCGAAACGCAAGGAGATGCCATGGCCCTGACGCTCCCGACCGGACTGGTCGCCCTCGTGACGGGCGGCGCCGGCGGTATCGGCACCGCCGTCTGCCAGCGGCTGGCCGCCGACGGCCACCACGTCGTCGTGGCCGCCTTCACCGGGGACGCCCCGGCGAAGGAGCTGGTGACCGGCATCGAGCAGGCGGGCGGCACCGCCGAGACGGTGCACCTCGACGTGACCGATGCCGATCAGGTCGCCGCGGTGTTCGCCGGGATCCTGGCGCGCCACGGCCGGCTCGACGTCGTCGTCAACAATGCGGGGACGACCGCTCCCCGGCCGCTCGCGGAGTCGGAGGACGATCACTACCAGCGGGTCTTCGACGTCAATGTGCGCGGTGCGCTGAACGTCCTGCGGGAGGCGAGCCGCCATCTGACGGAGTGGGGCCGGATCGTCAACGTCTCCTCCACGCTCGTCCAGGCGCCGATCGCCGGGTCCGGCCTGTACGCGGCGAGCAAGGCGGCGCTGGAGCTGCTCGGCACGGTTGCCGCGAAGGAGCTGGGCGCCCGTGGCATCACCGTCAACGCGCTGCGGGTCGGGCCGACCGTACCCGGCATGTTCAGCCGGGCGCCCGCCGAGCGGCAGACCGCGATGGCCGAGGCGTCGCCGTTCAAGCGGCTGGGGCAGCCGCAGGACGTGGCCGATGTGGTCGCGTTCCTGGTGAGCGACGCCGGCCGGTGGATCACCGGCCAGGTCATCACCGTGGACGGCGGCGCGACACCGTAGCCGGGCCACTGCCACTGCCACTGCCACTGCCACTGCCACTGCACCGATGTCCATCACGGGGGAACGGAGACCAGGGTGTTCGTACGCATCGAGAAGGGCGAACCGACGGATGAGGAACTGGCCGCGCTGACCGCGGCGCTGGCCGGCAGTCTGGCGCGGCGGCTGTCGCGCCGGCCCGTCCGGCCCGCCCCGGACGGCGAGCGCTACGCCCGGTGGCAGCGCCTGGAGCGACTGCCCCGCCATGCCGCGCCGACCAGTTGGCGGCGCGGCCACTGACCGGTGACGACAAGGCGCCCACGGCCGTCAGCCATGGGCGCCGTTGCGCTGCCAAGCGCCCACGGCCATCAGCCATGGGCGCCCTTGTGCTGTCCGGGTCACGCCGCGCAGCTCGGCAGTTTCCCGTCGTTGTACGCGACCATCTCGCCGAAGACCGGCGGCACGTCCAGCGCCGACCCCGGCTCGGCCCCAGGCGCGAGTTCGGCGTACGCCCGGTGCAGATTGCCGACCAGGCGTTCCGGGTCCAGCCACCGCCCGAACTCCCCCGGGCCCGCCTCCCGGGCCGCCCGCAGCGGGCTCCAGCCCTCCGCGGCACCGGCCGCGGCGACACGCTGGACGTACCGCAGATAGGCGGCGTTCTCCTCGAACACCTCCGGGCCGGCCACCGGGCCGTGACCGCAGACGACGGTCCTGGCGCCCAGGCCCCGCAGCTGTTCGATCGCGGTGAGGGAGCCGGACACCGAGCCCATCAGCGCGAACGGCGTACAGCCCGACAGCACCACATCGCCGGCGAACAGCACCCGCGGGCCGGGCAGCCACACCACGATGTCGTTGGTGGTGTGCGCCGGGCCGACGTACAGGACTTCCATGTGCTGCTCGCCGACCCTCAGCGCGATGCGGTCGGCGAAGGTGAGCGTGGGCCGGGCGACGCGGACGTCCCCCCACTCCACGTCGGGCCACAGCGAGGTCAGGGCCAGGCCCGTCTCGGTCAGTTCGGCGACGGCCCGCTCGTGGGCGATCACCTCGGCGGCGTCGCCGAAGACATGGTTGTTGAAGCTGTGGTCACCGTGGTGGTGGGTGTTGACCACCGTCCGCCGCGGGCCGGTGCCCAGCGCGTCCACGGAGGCGCGCAGCCGCTCGGCCCGCCGCTGGGTGGCGAGGGTGTCCACGACCAGTGCGCCGTCCCGGCCGGCGACCACCCCCGCGTTGCTGACGCACCAGCCGCCGGGCCGCTGGACGTACGCATAGACGTCCTCGGCCACCTCGACCAGGTCCGCCCGTTCGGTTCCGGTGTCCATCCCCCGCCTCCCTCCCGTCCTCAACGCGCTTCCGCGACCGCGCCGTTGACCAGATCCAGCACGGCGCGCGGGGTGCGCAGCTCGAAGACCTCCTCGTCGGATATCCGCACCCCGAACTCCTTGGTGATCAGCCCGGCGACCTCCAGCAGCGCCAGCGAGTCATAGCCGAGCGCCTCGAACTCCACGTCCGCGATGTCGCCCGCGAGCGCGCCGTGCTCGGCCTCACCGGCCGCCTCGGTCAGCATCCGGCGCAGGTCGTCAAGGGTCATGAGGGTCGTTGCCATGGTCAGCTCCTTGGTGGGTTGGGCGGTGGTGGTTCCCTGGGTGGTGGTTCCGTGGGGGTGGCGCGAGGTGCGGTCCGGCCGGGGCGGCACGGGGGTCACCGGGAGGCCTCGCGGACGACGACGGCGGCGTTGAAGCCCCATCTGCCGCGGGCCAGGACCAGCGCGCAGCCGACCCGCGCGGCCCGCGCCCGCCCCCGGACGAGGTCGATCCGGTACTCCGCCGGCGGCGCGCCGCCGGGCGTGGGCGGGATGACGCCGTCCCGTACGGACATCAGCGCGGCGGCCACATCGACCGGGCCGGCCCCCGACAACAGCCGTCCGGTGAGCGCCTTGGGGACCGTGACCGGCACACCGTGCGGGCCGAAGAGGTCCGCGAGGGCGTCGGCCTCCGCTCGGTCGAGGTCGGGCACCCCGGCGCCGTCGGCGAAGACCACGTCCACGTCACCGGGCGCTGCTCCGGCCTGGGCGAGGGCCAGTCGGGCGGCGCGGCCGAGCCCGGACGCCCCGGGCGCCGGTCCTGTGCCCGCAGGGGCGTCCGGCCGGCCGAAGTCCGGCGGAGGGTCGAACGTCGCGGCGTAGCCGGCGATCTCGCCGTACACCTGCTGGGCGCCGCGCCGGTGCGCCGCGGCGGCGTCCTCCAGCACCAGCAGCGCACCGCCCTCACCGGGCACATGGCCGCCGGCCCGGCCGTCGAAGGGCAGGTAGGCGGAGGCCGGATCGGTCGCCCGGCTCACCCGGCCGCCGGCAAGCTGGGACGCCCAGCCCCACGGGTCGAGTGCGGAGTCCACTCCCCCGGTGACGACCAGCGGGGTCCCGTCCAGGATCGTCCTGCGGGCGTGGCCGATCGCGTCCAGCCCACCGGCCTGTTCGGTGACCAGGGCGCTGCTCGGCCCGCGCAGGGTGTTGCGGATGGAGATCTGGCCGGTGTTGACCGCGTAGAACCAGGCGAACGACTCATAGACGCTGACCGCTTCCGGCCCTTGCGACCACAGCTTGCGGAACTCGCGGTGGGTGAAGGCGAATCCGCCGCACGCGTTGGCGGTCACCACTCCCATGTCGTAGTCGGCGTACGCGCCCGGCTCCACTTTGGCGTCCTGCAGCGCCCAGTCCGCGGCGACCAGCGCCAGCTGGGTGGAGAGGTCCGTCTGCGGCAGCAGCCGGCCCGGCAGATGCCGCGCCGGGTCGAAGCCGGTGATCTCCCCGGCGAGCCGGGAGGGGTAGCGCGAGGCGTCGAACCGTGTCAGCGGGCCGATGCCGCTGCGGCCCTCCAGGGTCGCCTCCCAGAACTCCTCCAGGCCCGGTCCGTTGGGCGTCAGCAGACCGATGCCGGTCACCACCGTCCGGCGGCCGGCGGCCCGTTTCGAGCGGTCGGACATGCCCTGTTCCGTCATGCCCGCGCCCCTTCCGGGCGGCGCAGCACCATCGCGCTCTGGAACCCGCCGAACCCGCTGCCCACCGTCAGCACCGTGTCCACGCGGCACTCGCGGGCGGTACGCGGCACATAGTCGAGGTCGCACTCGGGATCGCGGTGGTGCAGATTCGCCGTCGGCGGCACCACCCCGTGCTCGATGGCCAGCGCGCAGGCGGCGATCTCGATGGAACCGATCGCGCCCAGGGAGTGCCCGACCATCGACTTGATGGAGCTGACCGGGGTCCGGTAGGCGTGCTCGCCGAGGCTGCGCTTGTACGCGGCGGTCTCGTGCCGGTCGTTCTGTTTGGTGCCGGAGCCGTGTGCGTTGATGTAGTCGACGTCCGACGGGTTCGCCCTGGCCTCGGCGAGCGCCACCCGGATCGCCTCGGCCATCTCCCGGCCGTCGGATTTGAGTCCGGTCATGTGGTACGCGTTGCAGCGGCTGGCGTAGCCGGAGATCTCCGCGTAGATGTGCGCGCCTCGGCGGCGGGCGTGGCCGTACTCCTCCAGGACGAACATCGCGGCGCCCTCGGCGAGGACGAAGCCGTTGCGGGTGCCGTCGAAGGGCCGCGAGGCGTGCTCGGGATCGTCGTTGCGAGGGCTGGTGGCCTTGATCGCGTCGAAGCAGGCGACCACGATCGGGGTGATCGGGGTGTCGGTGGCGCCGGCCAGCATCACCTCGACGCTGCCCTCGCGGATCAGCCGGCAGGCGTGGCCCACCGAGTCCAGGCCGGAGGTGCAGCCGTTCGAGACCAGCGCGACCGGGCCCTGCGCGGCCACCGTCCAGGCCACCTCGGCGGGCATCACACTCGGCACGAGGTAGTCCGCCATGTACGGCGACATCCGGGTGTGGTCCACCAGCCAGTCCCGGCCGGTCCCGGACACCGCGAGGTACTGCTGCTCCAGGCTGGTGGCGGCGGCCACGGCGCTGCCCAGGCTCACCCCTACGCGCGTGGGGTCCAGCGCCGCGAAGTCCAGGCCGCTGTGCGCCACGGCCTCCCGTGCGCACACCACCGCGAACTGCGAGGCGCGGTCCATCCGTTCGGTCTCGGCGGGGGTCAGCCCCTCGGCCGCCGCGTCGAAGTCCGCCTCGGCGGCCATCTGCGAACGGTACGGGGACGGGTCGAAGAAGGAGATCCGGCGCGTGGCGGTACGTCCCGACGTCAGCAGCTCCCAGAACGGCGCCGTACCGCAGCCGCCCGAGGTGCGCACCCCGATGCCCGTGATGACGATCCGGCGGCTCATACCGAGCCGCCGATCACGGCTGATTCCTGACCACAGACCATCGCGAACCCCTCTTCCCCCTGGCGGTGTTGATGCGGTACAGCCTGCTCAGCGGGGCTCGAGCGCCGCTTGGCAGGCGATCACCGCACTTTGCGGCGCGCTTCCAGCGGACTTCGAGCGAGGTACCAGCAGACCACGACCGGCGTTCGATCCACTGGCTCCTCCGCCGGCACGACAGCAGGGAGAAGGCAGCAGACATGGCGCCGACCCAAGGAGACGCGGAGTCCGCGAACGGCCCTCTGGCCACGGCACCGCCCGGCCCGGCACCCACCCCGGCCGTCCCCCGCAAGGTGTGGCGGGTGACCGCGGTGGTGATCGTCGGAGCCTTCCTGACGCAGCTCGACGGCGCCCTCGTCAATGTCGGACTGGCCACCGTCGCGGACTCCCTGGGCGCGCCGCTGCCGTCGGCGCAGTGGATCGTCAGCGGCTATCTGCTGGCCCTGGTCATCGGACTGCCGCTGTGCGGCTGGGCCAGTGCGCGGATCGGCGCGGGACGCCTGTGGATGTGGGCGCTGGGCGGCTTCACCGCCGCTTCGGCGCTGTGCGCCGTCGCCACCGACATCCGGCTGCTGATCGCCTTCCGGGCGCTCCAGGGGCTGGCCGGAGGGCTGCTGCTGCCGGCCGGGCAGACGGTGATCGCCCAGGTGGCGGGGCGCGCGCTGATGGGGCGGGTGATGAGCACCGCGGGCATGGCCCTCGTCCTCGGGCCGGCAGCCGGGCCGACGATCGGCGGTCTGCTGATCGCCCATGCCTCCTGGCGCTGGCTGTTCCTGGTGAACCTGCCGCTCGGGCTCCTGGGTCTGTGGCTCGGCCGCCGCATCATCCCACCGGGCGAACGGGCCGCCCGGACCCGCTTCGACACCCGCGGCTTCGTCCTCATCGGCATCGGCCTGCCCGCGCTCACCTACGCCGTCAGCCTCCCCGGCCACTCCGGCCGGCCCGGCCTCGCCACCACCTACGTACCGCTGCTGCTGGGCTGCTCCGCCCTGGCGGCGTTCGTCCTGCTCGGCCGGCGCACCGAGGCACCGCTGCTGCGCCTTCGCCTGTTCACCAACCGGGTGTTCGCCGCCGCTGCCGCATCGAGCTTCCTCGCCGGGCTGATCCAGTTCGGCGCCCTGGTCATCTGGGCCCTGTACTTCCAGATGGCGCGCGGCTACGACGTGATCGACACGGGTCTGGCGATGGTCGGCTTCGCCGTCGGCGCCGCGGTTCTGCCGTGGTCCGGCAGACTGACCGACCGTTTCGGCGGCGGCCCGGTCTCCCTCGCCGGCGCGGTCCTGACGACCGCCACGTTCCTCCCGGCGGCGCTCCTCCCCCCGGACGCCTCGCTCCTGGTACTGGAGACCTGTCTGTTCCTCCTCGGCATCGGCAACGCCCTGTCGGTCGTGCCGTCCTCGACCGCCGCGTATGTCACCGTCGACCCGCCCCACATCCCCGACGCGGTCACCCTCGTCAACATCTTCCTCCGCCTCGGCGGCGCGGTCGGCTCGTCCCTGCTGATCGCCGTCGTCACCAACAGCGCCGGCGGCCAGACCGACCCCGGCAGCTACCGCTCGGCCTTCTGGTGGCTGATCGCCGCCTCCGCCCTCTCCATCGCCAGCGCCACAGCGGTCCTCACGGCGTCCCGGCCGCGGGCGGGACGGGCGAAGGGGTAGGGGCTGTCCGATGGGCCGCGGACCCGGCCATGGCCCATCGGACAGCCGCTAGGGACGACGAGCGGGCGGGGCCGTCTCCGCAGGCCGACCGAGGACGGCGCGCGCCCCCCCCCCGCTTCCGGGGTGCGCGCGCCGTCAGGCCCACCGATCAGACCAGTACCCAGAGCTGCCACTTACCGCTGGCGCCGCGCTTGCAGTCCCAGTCCTCGTAGGCGGAGTTCCGCCCGTCCGCCTGGCACGCCGACAGCGAGCGGTAGGTGCCGACGTAGAGCCAGTCCATCGCGGTGCCGGGCGCCGCGGCGGGCCGTGTCGAGACGGGTGCCGCCTGTGCGGCGGTCGCGGCGCCGCCGGCCAGCATGGCGGCCCCCATCACCACGCTGGTGAGCCAGATTCGAGTACGCATTGAGTCCCCTCCACGATCGAAGCGTTCTTGACGAGGCCACTCTCCACAGGGCCGGAACGCCGGGGGAATGCCCTCCGCTGTCCGGGACAGGCCCGGACATGTCCCGGACAGCCGTTGCGGTGTCCGGCCTGGTCAGCAGGCCGTGGAAGGAGCCGCGGGCCGAGGTCGGCGATGGCTTTCCGCTCCGCCGCGAGACCCCGACGACCGGTGGGCCGGTGGCCGCGCCTACGCCCTGCGGCACCCTTGCGCCGCGACACCGGCTGTAGTCCGCTACCCCTCATGGGAAAGAGGAGCATTGCCACGCTGATCGCCTCGCTGGTCGCGGGGGCCCTCTTGGCGGGGGTGCCGGGTCCGCGCGCCGAAGCCGTCGCGCACGGCGCCGGCGGTCCCTCGCGGCCGCCCGGCGCGTCCCAGCTGCCCGGGGTCGATCTCGACACGGTGACGATCCCGGAGCTGCAGGCTCGTATGACGGACGGTGCGCTGACCTCGACGGCGCTGACCCGCGCCTACCTGCGACGGATCACGACCATCGACCCGAAGATCGACGCGGTGCTGCGCACGGATCCGACGGCGCTGCGCCAGGCGGCCGCCAGCGACGTCAGGCACCGGCACGGCGACACCCGTGGCCCGCTCGACGGCATCCCCGTCCTGCTCAAGGACAACGTGGACACCCGCGATATGCCGACGACCGCCGGATCGCTGGCACTTGCCGACCGTCCGCCGAAGACCGACGCCGCCCTGGTGACGCGGCTGCGCCAGGCGGGGGCGGTGATCCTCGGCAAGACCAACCTGTCCGAGTGGGCGAACTTCCGTGCGGAGAAGCCGACTTCAGGGTGGTCGGCGGTGGGCGGGCAGACCCACAACCCGTACGTGCTGGACCGGAACCCCTGCGGGTCGTCCGCCGGTTCGGCCGCCGCGCTCGCCGCGTCGCTGTCGCAGGTGGCGATCGGCACCGAGACGGACGGCTCCATCGTGTGCCCCGCCGGGATGAACGGCGTGGTCGGCTTCAAGCCCACCCTCGGGCTGGTCAGCGGAGCCGGTGTGGTGCCGATCTCCGCGGAGCAGGACACCGCGGGGCCCATGGCGCGCAATGTCGTCGATGCCGCGCTCACCCTTGCGGTGCTCCGCGGTGACCACGACACCGCGCGCCCCGGCAGCCCCTCCGGACTCCCCCAAGCGCTGACCACGCACCCCGGTTCCCTGCACGGCAAACGGATCGGCCTGTGGCGGCTGCCCTCGCTCGGCCCGGAAGTGGACGCCGTGCTGACCCGTACGGCGCAGCGGCTGCGTACCGCGGGTGCCGAGGTCGTCGAGGTGACACCCCCGTACCAGGCGCGGCTCGCCGCCCTCGAATTCCCCGCGCTGCTGAGCGAGTTCCACCGGGACATCGACGCCTACCTCGCCACCCGCCACGGGCCGCGGAACCTCGCCGGGCTCATCGAGTTCCACCGCACCCACCCGGCGGAGCGGACCTGTTTCACCGGCCAGGAGCTGTTCGAGCGGGCCCTGGCCGCGCCGCCCACCACCGACCCCGAATACCGGGCGATGCGGGCCGAGTTGCGGGACCTCTCCCGGCGTTCCCTGGACGAGACCATGTCCGCGCACCGCCTGGACGCCATCGCCGCACCGACCAACCCGCCCGCCTGGACGACCGACTGTGCGCGCGGCGACAACGACGTGATCCCGTCGTCCACCCCCGCGGCGGTGGCCGGGTACCCGTCGTTGTCGGTGCCCGCCGGCTTCGTCGACGAACTGCCCGTCGGCCTCCTCCTGATGGCCGGCCGCCACCAGGACACCCGGCTGCTGTCGCTGGGGGCCGCGGTGGAGCAGCGGCTGAACGCCTGGCGGGCACCGCGCTATCTGCCGTCGGTGGGACAGGGGCCGCGGGAACAGGGCACCCGACCGCCGCGGCACGGAGATGCCCTCTAACCGACGCGTGCCTGTGGCGCACCCTCCTCAAGGAGGGCCGTCCCCCCGACCCTGGCAGTAGGGCGAGTTGGTCATCGCGGACGATGTCCGGTCGCCTTTCGTCGTCGATCGTGGAGCGGGAAAGCCGGCTCGCTTCGGGGGTCCGGCGACAGCATGACGACGGCAATCCGCATCGACGGGGAGTGACAATGGCAGAAGTGACGCGTCGCGGCTTACTCGCGGGCGCAGCGGTTCTCGGCGGGGCGGCCGCGGGGCTGACCACGCAGGGCGTCGCGGCGACGCCGGCGGCGGCCGCCTCACCGCCGCCCGGCGGCCCGCCACCGCTGGGCCCGGTCAAGGTCGGTCCCGACGACCCGCGCTACCGATCGCTGACACGCCGGGGCTGCAACGCGCGCTTCGTCGGCAAGCCCGACTACGTACGTGTGGTGGGCTCCACCGAACAGGTCGTCAGCGCGGTGCAGCAGGCGGTGCGGGAGGGCAGGCGCATCGCGGTACGCAGTGGCGGGCACTGCTTCGAGGACTTCGTCGACGATCCGTCCGTGCGCGTCCTGATCGACACCTCCGCCATGTCGGCCGTCTACTACGACACGCGGCGGCGGGCGTTCGCGGTCGAGCCGGGGGCCCTGCTCGGCGAGGTGTACCGCAAGCTGTTCCTCGGCTGGGGGGTCACCATCCCGGCGGGCGCCACCGCCGAGGTCGGTGTCGGCGGGCATGTCCTGGGCGGCGGGTACGGCGCTCTGTCCCGCCGGTACGGCTTGTCCGTGGACCATCTCCACGCCGTCGAGGTCGTGGTGGTGGACGAGTCCGGCAGGGCCAGAAGCGTGGTGGCGACGAGGGAGCCCTCGGATCCGCACCACGATCTGTGGTGGGCGCACACCGGTGGCGGGGGCGGCAACTTCGGCATCGTGACGCGCTACTGGTTCCGCGATCCGGCGGCGGCCAGGGGAGCCGGCCCCTCGCAGCTGCTGCCCCGGGCCCCCGAGTCCGTCACGTCCTTCTCCGCCTCCTGGTCCTGGAAGGACCTGGACCGGCGCTCCTTCACCCGGCTGGTGCGCAACCACGGCCGCTGGTACGAGCGCAACAGCGGCCCGGGTTCGCCGTACGCCGGGATGTTCAGCGTGCTGATGCTCAACACCCGCAAGTACGGCGAGATCGCCCTGACCGGGCTGCTGGACTCCGCGGGGCCGGAGGCACAGCGGCTGATCGACGACTATGTGGCCGCGGTCGGTCACGGTGTCGGGGTACGGCCCACTCGCGGGCACGAGGCCATGCCCTATCTGGAGGCCTCCGCACGGGTACAGGAGTCCGCGCCGGCACCGTTCAAGTGCAAGGCCGCCTATCTGCGCCGGCGCTACACGGACCGTCAGATCGAGGTCGTACACGAGCGGTTGGCGGGCAAGGCGGGTGGCGAGCTGGCGGGCTCGCTGTGGCTTGTCTCCTACGGCGGGCAGGTCAACGAGGTCCCGTCGGACGCCACGGCCGTCGCCCAGCGCGACTCGGTCCTCAAGGCGATCTACATGACCGGATGGGAGACGCAGGAAGACCCCGCACCGCGTCTGGCGTGGGTCCGCGACTTCTACCGCGCCGTGTACGCGGACAGCGGCGGTGTGCCCGTGCCGGGCGCGGTCAGCGACGGCTCCTTCATCAACTATCCGGACATCGACCTCGCCGACCCCGCCCTGAACACGTCCAAAACCCCGTGGCACACGCTCTACTACAAGGACAACTACCCCCGGCTGCAGCGGATCAAGGCCCGCTGGGACCCGCGCGACGAGTTCCGCCACGCCCTGTCGATCCGCCCGCCGAAGTGAGGCCGGAGCCGTAGCCGAGCGGCACCAAGCGGGGGCCCGCCGCGCCGCCGCCAAGTGGCCCGGCGGGGGCGGGGCCTGGCAGCGATCGTCCCGGACACGGCCGGGCGGGGCCGGCATTCGGGAGCCCGCCCGGCCACCGCGCCCCGCCGGGTGCGTTCCGCCCGAGACGGTCACGCCCTGGTCGCCACGCCCGCGTTGAGAAGGATCTCGCGTGCCGGCAGGGCGGTGCTCTGAGCCGCGGTCAGGCCGGAGGCCGCCAGATGCGCGTCCACGATCCGCAGGCCGGCCGCGTAGCCGGCGAAGTCCGGCAGTCCGACGGGCTGCTGGCCCATGCGCTGGGCGGTGGCGTCGCCCAGTACATACGCGGTCAGGTTCTGCATTCCGGCCACGTCGATGTCGGCGGTGATCTTTTCGTGGGCGCTGTCCAGCGCCGCGCCGGTCAGCGCAGTCGCCCACGGGCCCATGGCCTGCTCGCCGGCCAGCTCCCGTACGAACGCCTCGGCCAGGCCCTCGGCGACGACATGCTCTCCCACCGTGACGGCCACCGGGTCCCACACCACGTTGGCATAACGCACGTTGTGGTGGAGCTCGTGCGCGGCCGCGTGGCCGATCTTCTCCAGGCTCGTTTCGGTCGGCCACATCAGCAGGTGGATCGCCCCGGGGATGCCGCCCATCCCGAGGTAGCCGGCGCTACGGACCGTCAGGTGGTCGTCGTCGGGATCGCCGAGCACGACCACGACGTGCACGGTCTCGGCGTGGCCGACGCCGGGCACCGCACCGCTGATCCGCTCCCACGCGGCGGCGAGCGAGGCCTCGATCCGGCTCCACACCCCCGCGTCCCGCATCTGACGCACGGCGGGCAGGTACCGCGGGTCCTCGCGGTCGAGCCGGAAGCCGCTGCCCATGCGGTGCATCTCCACCAGGTCCATGTCCCCCATGACGGACATCGCGCTCTGGAGCGGGCTGAGCATGTCCCGCAGGGCGTCGGGCCGCTCCTCCAACGGGCGCTGCAGGAGATCGATCATGGCGGACGCTGTGTCGTGAACAACTATCTTCATGGCTCGGAACCGTAGGACCTTCCGTTACGTGAGGTGCAAGTCGGTGCGACCCTTCGTGAGTTGCCCCTTCAACGACGGCCTCGAAGAACGACGGCCTCGAAGTGCGGGTGAACACCGGTTCCCCTAGCATGTGAGGGAGAGTGTTTTCAGCTGGTCTCCTCCCCTTTGCCGGGGATGCGGCGGTAGTTCCGTCACCGCAAGAGTCACCGCACCTTCAGGAGACGTGATGGCCACGCAACGTGCCGCCCGCCGTCCTGCCTCGGTCTATGCACTCGCCGGAGTCCGCCTCTTCAACGGGGTGACCGGACTGCTGGCCCCGGCCCTGCTCATCCGGCGCCTCGACCCGGGCCGTGAGCCGCTCAGCCCGGCCGCCGTCTACGCCTTCCGGCTCTTCGGGATCCGTACGACCCTGCTCGGCCTCGATCTGCTGACCAACCGCGGGCAGCGGCTCCAGGAGGACGTGCGCGAGGGCGTGCTGATCCATGGCAGTGACACCGTGACGGCGGCCATGCTCGGCGTCCGCGGCCGGCTTCCGCCCCGTACCGCGGTGCTGACCACACTGATCTCGGCCGTCAACACGGCCCTGGCCGCCAGCGCCACCACTTCCCTCACCGACTCCGCGAAGCGGAAGAAGAAGGGGAAGCCGAAGTGACCGCAGGGCCCCGTGCCGCTCCCCCGGCCGAGACGGGCTTCGACTACATCGTCGTCGGAGCCGGTGCGGGAGGAGGGCCGCTGGCGGCCAACCTCGCCGCCGCGGGCATGCGCACCCTGCTGCTCGACGCGGGCGGCGCCGCGGAGAACGACAACTACCTGGTTCCCGCCTTCCACGCGGACGCCTCCGAGGATCCCCTCCAGCGCTGGGACTACTTCGTACGGCACTACGCCGACGAGGAGCAGCACCGGCGCGACAGCAAGCTCGTCCCGGACAAGGGCATCCTCTACCCGCGCGCGGGGACGGTCGGCGGCTGTACCGCGCATCATGCGCTGATCACCGTCTATCCGTACAACCGGGACTGGGACGAGATCGCGGAGCAGACCGGCGACGCCACCTGGCACAGCACCGCCATGCGCCGGTACTTCGAGCGGCTGGAGCGCTGTACGTACCGGCCCGAGCCCAAGGAGTTGCCGCGCAATCCGCTGCTGGCCGCGCTGGTCAAGGCCCTGCCCTTCACGGCCGCCCGGTACCGCAACGACGCCCGGCACGGATTCGGCGGCTGGCTGCCGACCGCCCTCGCCGACCCCGAACTGGCCGTCCAGGACGAGCAGTTGCTGAAGATCATCCTTGCCGCCGCGCAGGACACCCTCGCCGACTTCCTCGGCCGGCCGCTGTCCCCGCTGGAGGGGCTCGGGTCGTTTGTCGACCCCAATGACTGGCGGGTGCAGACGGATGCTCTGCAGGGGTTGTGGCAGATCCCGATCTCCACGGCGAACGGACGGCGCAGCGCCGTCCGCGAGCGTGTCGAGGCGGTGCGGCGCGCCCACCCGGACGAGTTGGTGGTCCGTACGGACGCCCTGGCGTCCCGCATCGTGCTGGACGCGAGCGGGGCGGCGACAGGCGTCGACTATCTGGACGAGCCACACGCCTACGGGGCCGCTCCCGGCAGCCGGCCCGGCACCGCGGCACCGGTCCTGCGCAGGGTCCTCGCCTCCCGTGAGGTGATCCTGGCCGCGGGCGCCTTCAACACGCCCCAGCTGCTGATGCTTTCGGGCATCGGCCCGCGTGCGGAGCTCGGACGGCACGGCATCCCCGTACGGGTCGATCTCCAGGGTGTGGGCGCCAATCTTCAGGACCGGTACGAGGTCGGCGTGGTCAGCCAGATGGACCGCGAGTTCCCCGTCATCAAGGACTGCGCCTTCCACGCGCCGGAGCCCGGTGCCGAGCCGGACCGCTGCTACCGGGCCTGGCAGCGCGGTGAGGGCCTGTACACGACCAATGGTGCCGTCGTCGGTGTCACCCGCACATCGCGCCCGGAGCTGGACGCCCCCGACCTGTTCATCTTCGGCGGCCCCTTCGACTTCCGCGGCTACTACCCCGGCTACTCGCTCGACCTGACGCGCCACCGGGACCGCTTCACCTGGGCGATCCTCAAGAGCCGGACCCACAACACCGGCGGCCGGGTGCGGCTGCGCTCCGCCGACCCCCGCGACACCCCCCTGGTGAACTTCCACTCCTTCACCGAGGGGACGGACAAGGACGGCGTGGACCTCGAAGCGATGGCCACAGCCGTGGAGTTCGTACGCGGGATGAACCGCCGGGCCGACTCGGTGATCCTCAAGGAGCTGTGGCCCGGCGAGGAGGTCGGCGACCGCGACGCCGTCCGCCGTTTCGTACGGGACGAGGCCTGGGGCCACCACGCGTCCTGCACCTGCAAGATGGGACGGGCGGACGATCCCTCGGCCGTCGTCGACAGCGGCTTCCGGGTGCGCGGCGTGGACCGCCTGCGGATCGTCGACGCTTCGGTCTTCCCCCGCATTCCCGGCTTCTTCGTCGCCACCCCCATCTACATGATCAGCGAGAAGGCGAGCGAGGTGATCCTCGGCGATGCGGTCGCCGCCTGAACCGGCGGGGCCGGGTCCTTGCACCACGCGGAACGACCAGGAGCCACACGACCAGGAGCCAATCAAGGAGTATCGCGATGAGCACGCAACGAGGCGCCGCAGGGCGTGCCGGAGCCGGATACCGTACGTCTCTCCCCTGGCGGATCGTCACCGGCGTCGCCGCCTTCGTCGACCGGCGCGTCGGCTGGGACAAGCTGCCCGTCATCCCGGGCCTGCTGACGCTCCTCGGACTGCGGGTCAGACTCCGGCAGCACAACCTCCACGACACCGGCCGGCTGCCCGCCGTCAATCTCCCCGATCCCGCACCCCCCGCCGAGAGCCACAAGGTCAACCGGACCGCCGACGGCAGCCACAACGCGCTCGACGAGCCGCGCATGGGCATGGCGGGCACCCGCTTCGGACGCAACATCCCACTGGACCGGATCGCCCCGGCCACGCCCGAGGACGTACTGTCCGCACCGAACCCGCGCGAGGTCAGCCGCGCCCTGCTCACCCGCGATCGGCTCATCCCGGCCGAATCGGTCAACTCGCTGGTCGCCGCCTGGCTGCAGTTCATGATCCGCGACTGGTTCAGCCACGGCACGAGCCCGACGGAACGGCCCTGGGAAGTGCCCCTCATGGACGACGACCCGTGGCCGGAGCAGCCGATGCGGATCATGCGGACCCCGGACGACCCGACCCGGGACCCGCAGGCCCCCGCCGGGACCCCCGACACCCGCGTCAACGTCTCCTCCCACTGGTGGGACGCGTCCCAGATCTACGGGACGAACGAGGCGGAGCAGCGCCAGCTGCGCACCGGCGAGCTGGGCAGGCTGCACTTGTGGGACGACGGGCAGTCGCCGTTCCCCCCGGACCCCGCCAGCGATCCCTCCCGTGTTCCCGGCTTCTGGCTGGGTCTCGCCATGATGCAGAACCTGTTCGCCCGGGAGCACAACGCGATCTGCGACCATCTGCACACCGCGTACCCGTCCTGGGACGACGAGGAGCTCTTCCAGCGCGCCCGGCTCGTCAACGCGGCGCTCCTGGCCAAGATTCACACCGTGGAGTGGACACCGGCCGTGATCAGCCATCCCACGACCGTCAAGGCGCTGCGGGCCAACTGGTGGGGCATCGCGGGCGAGCGCGTCCACGATCTCCTCGGCCGGATCAGCGGGAGCGAGGTCATCAGCGGCATTCCCGGCGGCGGTACGGACCACTACGGCATCCCGTACTCCCTCACCGAGGAGTTCGTGGCGGTCTACCGTATGCATCCGCTGATCCGTGACGAGTGGCATCTGCGCTCCGCCGCCGACAACACCACCCTGCGGCACTGCACCCTGCGCGACATCGCGGGCCCCGGGGCGCTGAAGGTCCTGGAGACCACGGACACGGCCGATCTGCTCTACAGCTTCGGCACGCTCCACCCCGGGCTGGTCACCCTGCACAACTTCCCCCGTTTCCTGCAGGAGTTCGAGCGTCCGGACGGTCATCTGCAGGACCTCGCCGCCACCGACATCCTGCGCACCCGGGAGCTGGGCGTGCCCCGCTACAACGAGTTCCGGCGGCTGCTGCGGCTGAAGCCCGCGGAGACCTTCGACGAGCTGACGGACAACCCCGCGTGGGCCGACCAGATCGAGGAGCTCTACGACGGCGACATCGAGCAGGTCGACCTGATCGTCGGGCTGAACGCGGAGAAGCTGCCGGCCGGATTCGCCTTCAGTGACACGGCGTTCCGGATCTTCATCCTGATGGCTTCCCGCCGGCTGAACAGCGACCGCTTCTTCACCGAGTACTACACGCCCGAGGTGTACTCCAAGGCGGGCATGGCCTGGATCGACGACAGCACCATGATCACCGTGCTGTTGCGCCACCACCCGGAACTGCGTACCGCCCTCGCGGGTCTGACGAACGCCTTCGTGCCGTGGCACACCGCGGGAAGTCCGGTGGTCTGAAGCACCCTGGTCTGAAGCACCGCGGCGTCAGGGAGAGGATTCCGCCACCGGCCGGGACCGTGACCGGTGGCGGATGAACCAGACACCCGCCGCCAGCAGGGAGACCACGACGAGGACGAGGACGGCGGTTCCCCACACCCCGCCGGCCAGCCGGACTCCCGCCAGGACGACCGTCGCGGCGGCTGCGAACGGCACCACCGTCACGGCGAGGATGCGCACAATGGCGGCGACCCCCGCCGCCCTGGGCACGTGGGTGATCCCGCGCCGGTGTCTGACCAGGTCGCCCGCGGCGCCGGGGGTGTAGTACCGCAGAACCTTCGCGCCGAGCCGCAGGCTGTTCTGCCGGTACATCACCGCGAGGGCCGGCACCCAGATCAACGGCAGCACCATGCCCACCAGGAAGAGCGCCCCGATCACGGCGGTCGAAACCACCCGCTGGAGTCGGCCGCGCTTCTCGCCGCCGCCGGTGATGCCGAGGAGGGCGGCCATCCTGAGGATCAGCGACCACCGTGTCCGCCGGGGAAGCGGGCCCCGGCCGCCCGGCGGATGGCGCGGCACCTCGGTCAGCGCCCGGCCGGCCGCCTCGGTCGACGGATACACGTCCTGCAGTACCAGCAGGTCCGCCACCCGTTGTTCGCTCCGGGGGTCGTGCCCGGCGAGCGCGGCGAGTTCGAGGACCATCTGGGCCTGGGAGAGCAGGGCCGCCACAAAACTCACGGGCATGACGACCACGAAGGGGCCGCCCAGCGCAGCCCCCTCGGCGATGGTCATCCGCGTTCCATGGACGATGGCCTCCCGGACGAACTCATCGTCCTCGGCCAGGGGTCTGCGCCGCTTGCGACGGGCCACGGCGGCCGCGGCCCGAGGCCCGAACCGCCGCACCGCGAAGAGGGCCAGCTGCTCGGGCATGTGCTGGGGGTCGGCCCAGATCATCGGCAACAGGGCCTGGGCCTGCACGGTCACCGGCTCGTCCGGGCGGGCCGGGCGGGTCCCGCCGGTGGTGCGTCCAGCGCTCATGGTCGCCTCTGCCGCGGTCAGTGCAGAATCTTCTCCTTCGCCCGGCGGAACTCCTCATCGGTGATGTCGCCCCTGGCACGGATCTCCGAGAGCTTGGCGAGTTCGTCGACCTCACTGGTCGGGCCTGCGCCCCGGGCGGTCTCCCGCACATAGGCGTCGAATGCCTGCTGCTGGGCGCGGGCGTGGTCCACCTCGCGCTTGCCCATGCCCTTGCCGCGGGCGAGGACGTAGACGAAGACGCCGAGGAAGGGGAGGACGATCACGAGGACGAGCCACCCGGCCTTGGCCCAGCCGTTCATGGTGTCGTCGCGGAAGATGTCCATGATGATCCGGAACAGCAGCACGAACCACAGGACCCAGAGGAAGATCAGGAACATCGTCCAGAACGCACCCAGAACCGGGTAGTCGTACGCCAGATACACGAAGCCGTCCATCGTTTTCTCCCATCCGTAGCGTCCCCCGGGTCCTCTCCCCGAGCGTGCGCGCGACAGGGGCCGGTCGCTTCACCCGGCGCGGGTGAGATTCCGGGGGGCGGGTGGGATTCCGGGGGGCTCGGGGACGTTCCTCACGGGCCCGGCCCCTGGGCCGCCGCGGCGAGCACGCCGAGCAGCGCCAGGACGAGGACCGCGATGCCCAGGACGAGGGCCACGGATGCCGGTGTGGGGAAGTTCCACAGCAGCAGGGCGAGCGCGCCCACGGCGATGACGACGCCGGTGGTCCAGCCGCGGTGGGTGTC
The DNA here is from genome assembly GCF_053595675.1 of Streptomyces sp. NPDC002446. Taxonomy (NCBI): domain Bacteria; kingdom Bacillati; phylum Actinomycetota; class Actinomycetes; order Kitasatosporales; family Streptomycetaceae; genus Streptomyces; species Streptomyces sp. NPDC002446. The sequence continues at coordinate 73,344 of NZ_JBSFYC010000016.1, forward strand.
CAGCCACTGGCCGGCGCCGCCCGTGCGCAGGCCCGAGCGGGCCAGGGCCCGGCCGGCGGCCCCGGTGCCGCGGACGGCGCCGGACCGTATGGCGCGGGCACCGCGGCCGGGTCCGTACAGGTAGGCCGCAAGGGCGGTGATCACCGCGATCACGAGGACCGTACAGGTGCTCTGGCGCAGGAAGCGGACGAATGTGTCGTAGATGGCGGCGGCCGCGTCCGCGGGCAGCGTGGTGGGCGGGACGGAGTCCAGGTAGACCCGGCGCATGACCGCGAGGCCGATGAGCAGCACGGCCATCATCACGCCGATCCCGATCGCGGCGCTCATCAGGGCCACCCGGTGCGCGGGCACCACCCACACCGCGAGCGCGGCCAGCGCCAGGGCCACGACGGGCAGCCAGGTGCCGACGACGTCCAGCAGCCGCATGGTGTTCTGCGCCTTCTGGAGCTTGTCGGTCTGCAGCAGCGCAATGGTGCGGTCGGTGTCGGGGATGTCGGCCGCCTTCTGGAATCCGGCGTCCACCAGGCGCTGCTTGACGTTGTCGACGACGGTGCCGAGGTCCAGGACGATGGTGTCGCCCCGCGCCTGCACCGCGCTGCCGCCCTGACCGGTGAGGACCTTCACCACCGCGGCGTGGGCCCGGCGGTTGGCCGCGTCCCACACCTGGGCGGTCTGGTCGCTGGTCACCACCTTCGACACCACATCGTGCACGGTGTCGGTGAGCGCGCTCTCCAGGGGGCCGGCCAGCGCCGGGGTGTGCTCCACGACCACGGGCGGGGCACCGGCCTTCTGGAGCGCCGAGGCGAGGGACCGGGTGACCGCCTTGACGTCGACCTTGGCGACCACGCGGTTGGTCAGCCGGTCGGTCACCACGTCCTGCACGGCGGGATCGGTGGCGAGCGGCGCCACGGTCTGTACGTACCGGTCGGTGTCGGCGACCTCGCTGTCCACCCAGGTGGCGACGACGGAGAGCGGGGCGAGCAGGAAGGCCAGGACCAGCAGGACGGATCCGGTCGTGTAGCGCAGGCGCCGGTGGCGTACCGCGGCGGCCTTGCGCAGCCTGTCGTACTCCGCGCGTTCGGCGGCGCTCAGGGCGGGCTCCTCTTCGGGCCGGCCGGGCCCTTGGGGAGCGGAGGAGCTGGACGGGGCCATGGTCGCCTCCCGGTCAGTCGGCTGCGGCGGTGATCCGGCCGCTGTGTGCGGCCTCGGCGAGGGCGTCGTGGTCGCGCTGGTTCTGGTCGGCGTAGGCCTCGGCGAACTCCGCCAGGGCCTTGTCGAAGGCGTCCCCGGTGCCCAGGTATGCGGCGATGGCGAGCGCGTCGCCCGAGCGGGCATGGGCCCGGGCCAGACAGGCGCCGCACAGGCGGGCGAAGAACCGCAGCATGTCCGGGGGCATGGTGTCGGGCTGGACGATGCCCTTCCAGTCGTGCAACTGCCGTACGTAGAAGTCGCGTTGCCGGTCGTCGATGCCGGTGGCGCGTTCCCAGCCGAGGAAGATGTCGCCGACGGCCTGCATCAGCCGCTGCCCGGCGACGACCCGCCGGCCCTGGTTGTCGTATCCGCCCGGCCCGCTGTACGGGGCGAGTACCGACTCCCCGGCCTCCTTGGCCTGGAGGAGCAGCGGATCCCCGTCGTCCCGGCCGAGCAGCAGCACGATCCAGCAGCGGGTGCCGACGCTGCCGACGCCCACCACCTTGCGCGCCATGTCGACCACGCGGTAGCGGCCGAGGAGATGGCGCCGCTCCGAGGAGAGGCTCTCGGCGTACCGCTCGATCAGCTGCCGCAGATTCCGCTCCAGGTCGGCGCGTTCGGTCCCGGGCAGCAGGTCGCCGAGGGGAGTGATCAGCGGGGGGTCGGGGGCGATCCGGCGCTCGCCGCCGACGACGCGGGTGAGCTTGGCGTACGCCTGCAGATGGTCCCGGGCGCGCGCCTTGGCCATCGCCCGGTCGGTCCGCTGCCGGACGCCCTCACCCAGCCGTTCCGCGGCCCCCTGCGCCAGGTCCTCGGCCTCGTCGCGGGCGTACCAGATGTCGAGGGTGCGCATGGTGGAGAAGCCGTGCATCCGCTCCCGGTACGCCTGGACCGCTTCCCGTACGACGGCGCCGCGCTGCTGATCGGTGAGGCCGTTGGCGCGGCCGGCGATGGCCAGACTGGCGGCGAGCCGCTTGACGTCCCATTCGAACGGGCCCGGCAGTGTCTCGTCGAAGTCGTTGATGTCGAAGACCAGGCGCCGTTCGGGAGAGGCCAGCAGCCGGAAGTTCAACAGGTGGGCGTCGCCGCACAGTTGGGCCGTGAGACCGGTGTGGGGTGCCCGGCCCAGGTCGGCGGCCATGATCGCCGCGGCGCCGCGGTAGAAGCGGAACGGCGACTCCAGCATCCGGCCGTAGCGCAGGGGCACCAGCTCCGGTACGCGGGTGGCGGACTGGCTCTCCAGGATGCCGAGGGGGTCTAGCCGCTCCTCCCCCGGCACGAACCGGGCGTGGCCGGAGCGCGGCACCCGGGAGCGGGCGTCCTTGCCGCGGGCGGCCCGCTCGGCCGGGGTGGCGTGGGCGGCCGGATGCGTCGCTGTCACGGTTCCTCCTTGCTCCCGGCGTCACTCCGCCAGGCGGCGCATCTCCTCGACGCGCAGGCCGAGGTCCCGGAACCGGTTCAGCAGCCCGTACAGATGCGCCTCGTCCGTCACCGCCCCGAAGAACAGCGTCTGGCGGGGCGCCAGCACCCTGTCCAGCTCGGGGAACGCCTCGGCCAGGCCGGCGGAGACATGGCCGCTGACACGGAACTCGTACCGCATGCGCCCACCGCTCCTCCCCGCTCCTGGAAAGCCGTCGTCCCGCATGCTGCCCGCCGTACGGCGGGGCGGCATCACCCGCAGCAGGTGACCGCACGGCACGGCACGGCCCGCGGGCTCACAGCAGACGCAGTTCCCGGCCGCGCTCCACCGCGTCCCGGCGGCGGGAGACGGATATCTTCCGGTAGATGCTCCGCAGATGCGTCTTGACGGTGTTGACGGACAGGTGCAGGGCGGCGGCGATCTCCTCGGTGGTCATCATCCGCTCCAGGTACCCGAGCACCTCCCGTTCGCGGACGCTCAGCGGTTCGATCAGGATCGGGTCCTCCTGGCTGCCGGGGGGCCGCGCGGTGAGCCAGTCGTGCCCGGCGAGCGGGCCGTCCGGACGGTGCAGCAGCGGCCGTACCCAGGGCCCGGCCTCGGTGAAGGGCCGTCGCAACCGTTCGGGGCGGGCCGCCTCCAGGGCCTGGGCGAGCAGGGCACGCGCGGCTGCCGGGTCGCCGCCGAGCAGCGCGGCACGGGTCCGCAGCAGCCCGATCCGTACGCGGTCGGGCAGGCTCAGCCCGGGTGCCCCGTCGATCGGTGCGACGAGGCGCAGAGCGGTCTCGGTGTGCCCGGCGGCGAGCTGGGCGAGCGCGAGAGCGACGGTCCGGGGCGGGACCACGGGCCCGTCCCCGTCCAGGGCGTCGATCGCCGCCGCATGGTCTCCGCGGGCCAGAGCCGCGGCGGAGCGCGCGACGGCGAGGCGTTCGGCGGGCCATCCGAGGGGGGCCGGGCCGAGTTCGTCCAGGGTGGCGAGGGCCGCTGCCCACCGTCCCCGCGCCACTTCCACCCGGGACCACAGGACCGCCCTCTCGGTCAGCAGGACCGGGTCGTCGTGGGTGTCGGGGAGCGCCTCGGCCGGATCGGCGTGGTGCAGGGCGGCGCTGAGATCGCCGCGTTCGAACGCCACGGTGGCCAGCGCCAGATGACCTGCCCCCGAACGGTGGGGCTGCGGTATGCCGTGCTCGTCGGCGACGGCGAGGGAGCAGCGGGCGTGGTCCGCCGCCGCGGTCAGTGCCCCGTCGATGCTCTCGGCGAGGGCGAGCCGCCCCAGGCACTGGTGCCGCACCAGATGCGTCACCTCGGCCGTACAGGCCCGTGCGGTCTCCGTGAACGCCGCCCTGGCGTCCTCCAGGCGTCCGGATCGCAGCAGGGCGCAGGCCAGTCCGTGGCGTCGCAGCGCCTCGATTTCGGGGTGTGCGTCGATCCGGGTTCGTGGCAGCCGCGCCATCAGTTCCCCGACGTGCCGTGCCGCCTCCTCGGCCCCCGCCATGCCGCGCGCACCCTCGTCCTGCGGGTCGTACGGCTCGGACAGCAGCCGCAGCAGGGCGTGGGTGAGGTGCGCCTCGGGCGCGGGCCCCGCTCCCCTGCGGTGCAGATGCCTCTCGGCCCGCGCGAGGTGTGCGCGGCAGCCGGCCGCGTCGCGCCGCGACAGCTGGCAGGCGCCCGCGACCAGGGCCGGTTCGACTCCCGGGACGTCCGCGGGCATACGGGCGAAGAGCCCTTCGAGCCCGTCGGCTGCGGGGTCGGCCAGCAGGCGTGCGAGCCTCAGGTGCCGGACGGCCTCGGTTGCGGCGTACTCCCAGTCCCCTCCGGCGGCCGCGTGGGCCAGGGCCTCGGTGACCTGGCCGGTGCCGGCGAACCAGCGTGCGGCCCGGCGGTGCAGCCGTGGTTCGAGGCCGGGGCGCTGGCCGCGCAGATGGGCATGGAGCACCGCGGCGAACAACGGGTGGAAGCGACACCATCCCGTGTCGGCGAGGGGCTCGACGAAGGCGTTGGCACGCGTCAGCCGTGTCAGGATCCGCTCGGCGTCCGCGCGCCCGGTGAGCGCGTCGGCGAGGTCGGGGTGGACCCGGTCCAGGATGCTGACCCGCAGCAGCAGGTCCCGGGCCGCGGCCGGCTGGGCGTCGAGGATCTCGGCGAGGAGGTAGTCGGCGACCGCGTGCTCGGAGGCGGTGAAGGACCGGACGAATCCGTCCGCGTCGCCCGACCCCTGCATGGCCAGGGCGCACAGCCGCAGTCCGGCGGCCCAGCCCTCGGTACGGCTGGTGAGGGCGTCCACGGTCTCCCCGTCGGGCGTCAGACCGTGTGCGCGCAGCAGCACGGCCACCTCGTGCGGGGTGAACGCCAGGTCGGCGCCCCGGATTTCGTACAGCCGGTCCTCGGTGCGGTAGCGGTGCAGGGGCAGCAGGGGATCCGTCCGGCTGGTCAGGACCAGGCGCAGCCGCGGTCCGGCGTGGTCCAGGACGAATCCCAGGCCCGAGGCGACTTCCCTGCCCGGCACCTTGTCCAGGCCGTCGAGCACGAGGACCACCGGCTCGGGGACCCGTTCCAGGGCGGAGCAGAGGCGGACCAGCAGCGAGTGGTCGGCGCCCCCGGCCCGGACGGGCATGCCGGTGTCCGCGGTGAGCCCGGGGAGCCGGCGGCGGAAGGCCTCCACGACGTAGGCCCAGAAGACGCCGGGGGTGTCGTCGGAGTCCAGGGTCAGCCACGCCACCGGCCCGGGGGGCGTCCCCCACTGCGTCCAGGAGGAGACCAGGGTCGTCTTGCCGGCCCCGGCCGCGCCGGTGACGACGGTCAGCGGTCCGTCGGCGCCCTCGGTGAGCCGGTCGAGCAGCCGCTGTCTGCGGACGAAGCCGCGGGCGACGGCCGGGACCGAGAACTTGGCCGCGAGCAGCGGACCCACGGTCGGGTCCAGCGGCGCTCCGGCGGTGTTCCCGCCGCCGGCTGCCCCGTGGGCACCGGCCGGAAGCATGCGCACCACCCCCAGGAGGCGTGGACGGCGCCCGGCCGGGCTAGGGCCTGTCCGATGGGTCAGGCCCTAAGGCTCCGCGCCCGCCGCTGAGTGAACCGGCCCGTGCCGTGCGGCCGGTATGTCCATGGTCACGTCGCCGACCGTTGATCGCCATACGACGCCCGGGCAGCGCTCGGCGGTGCATCGCCCGCGCAGGGTGAGGCGCCGCGCGGGCCGCGCCCGTGCAATGGAGGACGAAGAGCACGCAGGGCCGGAATCGGCGGGAGAACCGGGAGGATCGAGCGCGTGGACAGACGTTGGGCCGCACGTCTGGCACTGGCGGCGGGAACGGGAGCGCTGCTGGTCCTGCTGGTGTTCGCCGGACTGCGGAGCATCGCGCTGGTGGGCGTGGGGCTGGCCGGGCTGGCCGTCACCGCGGCCGGTGTGTGGTGGGTGCTCGCCCGCGCGGGTGCGGTCAGGGTGCTCGCGCTCGTGCTGGCGGCGGCCGCGCCGATCGCCGTCCTGGTGCTCTACGCGATCGCCGGGCTGCTGTGGGTGGTGCTCGTCTCGCTCGCCCTGTGGACGCTTGCGGTCTTCGCGGGCAGAACGGCGCTGGTGCCGGACACCGGCCGGACGCGCACACCGGAACGCCCGGTCGCTCCTCCGGCACGCCCCTTCCTGATCATGAACCCGCGCTCCGGGGACGGGAAGGTCGGGAAGTTCCACCTGGTGGAGAAGGCCAGGGCTCTGGGCGCCGACGTCGTCGTACTGGACCCCGCACAGCCGCAGGACGTGGCCGGGCTGGCCCGGCGGGCCGTCGACGACGGCGCCGATCTGCTCGGCGTCGCGGGCGGCGACGGTACCCAGGCCCTGGTCGCGGGGGTGGCGGCACAGCGCGGCGTGCCGTTCGTCGTCATCTGCGCCGGCACCCGCAACCACTTCGCCATGGACCTCGGCCTCGACCGTGCGGATCCTTCGGCCTGTCTCCAGGCGCTCACCGACGGCGTCGAGCTCCGTATCGATCTGGGCTTCATCGACGTGGGGGCGCCCACGGCCGAGAGCAGCGGGCGGGTCTTCGTCAACAACGCCTCCTTCGGCGCGTACGCGACCGTGGTGCAGAGCCCTGCCTACCGCGGCGACAAGGCCCGGACGACCCTGCAGATGCTGCCGGGCCTGCTGACGCACCACAGCGGACCGCGCCTGAAGTTGCGCGCCGATGCCGTGACCGTCGACGGGCCGCAGGCCGTCCTGGTGAGCAACAACCCCTACCGGATGGGAGATCCCGCGGGCCTGGGGCGCCGGGACCGGCTGGACTCCGGTGTCCTGGGAGTGCTCGGCGTCAAGGTCGACAACGCGGTCCAGGCGGCCTCGATGCTGCGCGGCAGACATGGGCCCGAACTGACCTCGGTCGCCGCCCGGGAGGTGGTCGTGGAAGCCGACACGGCCGACATCCCGGTCGGTGTCGACGGCGAGGCCCTCTCCGTACCCGCCCCCGTGCGCTGCTGGATCGAGCCGGGTGCCCTGCGCGTACGGGTGCCCCGCCGCCGTCCGGGTGTGCCGCGCGGCAAGCCGCCCATGGACTGGCGCAGGGTGCGCAGGCTGGCCCTGACGGTGGGGCGGGCCGCGGCGGGGCGTGACCCCGGCTGACCAGCGGCGGCGCTTCCGGGGTGCCCGGCACTCCGTCACCGTGCGAAGCCCGCCCGCTCGGGGATCCTGGGAGTGTGACTGACCGGACCCGCGCGCAGGATGCGCAGCCTCGGCCGACGGCCGGTGCCGCGCACACCGACTACAGCGGCGCGGTCTACGGCTCGCTGCTCGCCGCGTCCGTGGTGGTCGGCGCGGGCACGCTCGGCTCGTTCCCGCGGCTGGAACTCATCGTGCTGCTGCTCGGGACCGCCGTGGTGTTCTGGGCCGCGCACGTCTTCTCCCGCCTCTTCGGCGCCCGTATGGCGTACGGGCCCATGAGCAGGCAGGAGGTGCGCCGCCTGTGCCGCGAGGAGCGGCCGATCCTCAAGGCGGCCGTGCCGCCGGCCGCCGCCGTGGGGGTCGCCGCGCTGTTCGGGCTGGGGCCCCAGGGAACGGCGTGGCTGGCGCTCATCGTGGCCCTGGCCGGACAGGTCGGCTGGGCGACGGTGGCCGCCGTCCGCGCCGGCGCCGCACGCCGTCTGATCCTGGTCGCGGGGGCGGTGAACCTCCTCCTCGGCCTGGTCATCGTCGTCTTCAAGGTCACGCTCCAGCACTGACGACCAAGGTCACGGTCCAGCACTGACGGCGCCGCGCTGCTCGCCCCACGCTCACCGTCGGCCGGCAAGGGGGGCGTTCCGGCGGACCGCCGCCCGCAGGGCGAACGCCAACGCCGTCTCGACGACGCCGAGCAGGACGAGCCACAGGCCCAGCAGCCGGGCCAGTGCCACCGCCGACTCCACGGGGTAGCCGAGCACCGCGACCCCGGCCACGACGGCGAGCGCGCCGGCGGCGAAGGCGAGACCCCGGTGGGTGAGGTTCCGGTCGGCGATCGCGGCGAACGCGATCAGCAGGCCCGACAGCAGCCAGCAGACACCGACGATCAAGGACAGCGCGGCGATCGTCTGCAGCGGGTGCCGCAGCACCAGCACCCCCGCCAGGACGGACACCAGCGCGACGAGCACCATGGGCACCCGGCCGCCGCGCTCACCGTCCCGGGAGAACGCCGTCACAAACCGGAACCCTCCCGCCACCAGCAGATACAGCCCGATGATCACTGCCAGTACCTGCAGCGTCTCATCGGGCCAGACCAGCACCACGATGCCCGGCAGCAGCGTCGCGAGGGCGAAGCCGAGTGCCCAGTGCCATGAGCCGCCGATACCGGCGAGGACCTCCTGGGGGTCAGCGGGCCCGCGCTGCGGGGTAGGACCGGTCGGTGCGGCCATGGCGCGCCTCCTTCGAAACGGGCGGGCACCGGGCACGCGGGCACGAGCTCCGAGCAGCGGAACCCTGCCGCGCGGCGGTCCCCGACTGCGGGCGTTCAGCGGACCGGTCGGCGCTCGGGCACCCCGTACGGGTGGTTCGCCGCCACCGAGGACACCAAATGCCCCATACAGGGCAAATCTATGCTCCGGTCGACCCTGACGCCGCCCGGGCCGTGAGGCTGCGGCGGAACCCGAGGAGGTGCGACACCGTGGGGCGCTGGCGGGCTCTCGTCATCCTCGGGACGGCCCAGTTCCTGATGGTGCTGGACACCTCGGTGATGAACGTCTCGATCAGCCAGCTGGTCGAGGACTTCCACACCGAGGTGACGGCGATCCAGGCCGTGATCACCCTCTACACCCTGGTCATGGCCGCTTTCATGATCACCGGCGGCAAACTCGGCGACATGCTGGGCCGTCGCCGCGCGTTCATCATCGGCCTGGTCGTGTACGGCGTGGGCTCCGCGCTCACCGCGTCGGCTCCGACCCTGTGGGTGCTGGCACTCGGCTGGTCGGTCATCGAAGGGCTCGGCGCATCACTCGTCCTGCCCGCCCTGGCCGCCCTCGTGGCCGGCACCTACAGCGGCCGGGACCGGGCCGTGGCCTACGGGGTGATCGGCGGGCTGTCGGGAGCGGGCATCGCGGTGGGGCCGCTGGTCGGCGGATGGGTGACCACCTATCTGACATGGCGGCTGGTCTTCGCCGCCGAGGTCGTGGTGGTGGCCGCCGTTCTCTGCTGCATGGGGTGGGTGGCGGAGCGCCCGCGCACGGGACCGCGGGTCCGTCTCGACGGCGTCGGCGCCGCGCTGTCCGCACTCGGCCTGGGCCTCGTGGTCCTCGGCGTACTGCAGAGCAGTTCCTGGGGGTGGCTCCGGCCGCGCAACTCCCCGGTCACCGTCTTCGGGTTCTCCCTCACCCTGTTCGTCATCGCCGCGGGCGCGGTCGTCCTCCATCTGTTCGGGGCGTGGGAGCGACGGCAGGAAGCCCGGCGACGCGATCCGCTGGTGCGGTTCCCGCTCTTCGCGATCCCCCCGCTGCGCGCCGGCCTGGCCATGCTGCTCGCCCAGAACCTCATCCTCCTCGGCCTGTTCTTCACCATCCCCCTCTACCTACAGGTCGTCCAGGGCTACAACGCCTTCGAGACCGGTCTGCGGCTGCTGCCGGTCTCGATCACCATGCTGCTGTCGGCCATGTGCGGTCCCCTCCTGGGACGGATCGCCGGCCCCCGGACCGTGGTGCGGCTCGGCCTGCTGGTGCTGTTCGCCGCCATCGTGTGGCTGCTCGCCACGATCCGGCCGCGCATCGACGATCTGTCGTTCGCGCTGGCCATGGCACTACTCGGACTCGGCATGGGGCTGCTCGCCTCGCAGCTGGGCAACGTCACCCAGTCCAGCGTCGGCGAATCCGACCGCAGCGAGGTGGGCGGCCTCCAGTACACCGCCCAGAACCTCGGCTCCTCCCTGGGCACCGCGCTGATCGGCTCCCTCCTCATCGGCGCCCTGGTACACGCGTTCACCACCCAGATCGAGGACAACCCCCAGATCTCGGCCGCGGCGCATCAGCAGGTCGGCACCGCCATCGAGGCCGGGGTCAGTTTCATCAGCACCGACCAGGTACGAGCCGCCACCGAAGCCGCCGCGCTGCCGCCACCCGAAGCCGATGCGCTCGTGGACGCCTACGCCGACGCCCAACTCGCGGCCCTCAAATCCGCCATCCTGGCCACCGCCGCCATCACCCTCACCGGCTTCGCCTTCACCCGCCACTTGCCCGCCCAACACCTGCCCAGGCGGCCGGACATCACCGCAACCGCACCCTGATCCGCACCCGTGCCCCCATCCGTATCCGTGCCCCCATGCGTAACCGTGCCCTCAGCCCGGCGCCACGACCGACTGCCCGTAAACCGTTCGTCCGCACAGGCCCGGCACCTGCACAATCGCCAGGTGCAGCTCCTGACCTTCCCCGAAGCCGCGACCCCGCCCCCGCTCCGTACGCAGGTGCAGGAGCTCCATGAGGAGGCGTGGCCCACGGTCGAGCCGCGGTCCGGCCCTTCGGCGCGCAGCGACACCCCGACCGGCCACGACCCCGCACTGCACCCCGTGTCGATGCTGCTCGTGGACGACGGCACGGTGCTGGCGGCCCTGGACGTCCTCACCAAGCCGATCGTGCACGCCGCCCGGGGCTACCGGGCCGGCGGGCTGAGCACGGTGGTGACCCGGCGGTCCGCCCGCGGCCGGGGACACGGCCGTCACCTGGTGACCGCCGCCCACGAGGCGATGGCCTCCTCGGACCTGGACCTGGGGCTGTTCACCTGCGACCGACCGCTCCAAGCCTTCTACGAGAGCGCGGGCTGGCATCACCTTCCCGGAGCGGTGCTGGTCGGAGGGACCCCGCAGGCCCCCTTCCCCAGCGACCACCCCGGTTTCGACAAGGTCACCATGGCGGACTTCTTCTCCCCCGCGGCCCGGCAGTCCCGCGACGCCTTCCCGCACTCCCGCATCGAGCTGCACCCGGGCGACATCGACAAGCTCTGGTAGGAGATACGGCACCGAAGACCTCCTCCATACGGCTATCGAAAACCTATTAGAGACCATCCTCTAGAACGACTGCGGACAACACCCCAGACCGACGCGCCGACCTGCCCCTTCCGGCCACCATCCCTTCGTGACCACTGACACCACGACAACTACCGACACCACGACAACTACCGCCGCCCCTACCGCCACTGCCCGGCCCACCCCGCCACCCGAGCGCTGGGCGATCCGCGCCGCGCACCTGACCATGGCCTGCGTCCTGCCCTCCAGCCTGTGGCGTCTCGCACTGGCCCTGGGCGTACCGCTCGGCTACAGCACGGAGGTGCTCCGCAACGACCTCCACTCCCCCGGCTGGGGCACGCTCTACATGATCGGCCTCAGCCTGCTGTCCGAGGCGCTGGCCTTCCTCACCCTCGGGCTGGTCCGCCCCTGGGGCGAGGTCATGCCCCGCTGGCTGCCCTTCCTGGGCGGACGGCCGGTCGCACCGAAGGCGGCCGTCACCGCCGCCGCCCTCGGCGCGACCCTGCTCTGCCTGCTCTTCACCCTGCTGCCCCTCGCCCAGCTGATCCTCCTGGACGACATCGAGCACGACCTCCACGGCGGCTGGCTCTGGTTCATGCGGGCCTGCTATCTCCCGCTGATGGCCTGGGGACCGCTGCTCGCGGCCGTCACGTTCTCGTACCACCGCCGGCACCGCACCGGCGGGTGAAGCGGGGGCGTGCCACATCCGGAACTCCAGCAGCCCCCGGGCCAGCCACCCGCTCAGCGTTCCGCGCCCGCCCCTCCGTCAGCATCCGCAGCGGCGCGGGAAAACCTCAGCGCACCGCCCTGGTACGCCCCCGGAGTGTGTCCGAAGGTCCGGCGGAAGACATCGATGAACGCGCTGGCGGACGACCAGCCGCAGCGGTGTGCCACGGTGGTGACGGGGGTGTTCTCGACCAGCAGGACCAGGGCGCGGTGCAGGCGCAGCTGGGTACGCCACTGCGGGAACGTCATACCGAGGTCTGCCCGGAACAGCCGGGACAGTGTGCGTTCGCTGGCGCCGACCTCCTTGGCCAGGGGGGACAGCGTGCGGGGGTCGGCCGGGTCGGTGTGCAGGAGGTCGCACAGGTCCCTGAGTTGAGGGGCCGTGGGGTTGGGCAGGTGGAGCGGCTGCTGGAGCGAGGCCCGCAGCTGGTCCAGCAACACGGCACGCAGCCGGGCGCGTTCGGGGCTGTCGTCGATCGGGGCACGTGTGTAGGCGAGGAGGAGCTCGCGCAGCAGGGGCGCGACGGCGAGCACGGTCGGCTCCTCCAGCCCGAGCGGGTTGTCGCCCGCGGGCAGTCCGACCAGGTGCAACTCCAGTTCGCCATGGGCCTGGTGGGCATGCACCGTACCGGCCGGCACCCAGATCGCCCGCGTGGCCGGTGCCACCCAGGTCCCCTTGCTGGTCGTGACGGTCAGCACACCCCGCCCGGCGTAGACGATCTGGTGGTCGTCGTGTCGATGGGGGTCGATCTCCGCCCCGGTCGCCAGCGTCTGGGTACGGGTCGGCGCGATCGGCTGGTGGCGGATCTGCGGCATCGGTTGGCAGTTTATTGGAAGTACGACAGCCGGTGAGCTGGCGACGATGGTGACGTGCCAAGGAACCCGAGGAACACATCGAACACATCGATCGTTCTGCTGTCGCTGGGTCATGCCTGCGTGGACGTCTACCAGGGCGCGGTGGCGGCGCTCGTCCCCTTCTTCGTCGCCGAGCGCGCCTACGGCTACGCCGCGGCGTCCGGTCTCGTCCTCGCCGCGTCCCTGCTCTCCTCCGTGGCCCAACCCGTGTTCGGAGCGCTGACCGACCGGTGGGCGATGCCCTGGCTGCTGCCGGTCAGCACCCTGCTCGGCGGGGCGGGCATCGCCCTGAGCGGAGTGAGCGGTTCCTACGCGCTGACGCTGGTGTTCGTGGCGGTGGCGGGTCTTGGTGTGGCCGCCTACCACCCCGAGTCCGCCCGCGTCGCACGGCTCGCCGGCCGCGGCAGCCACCGCGGTATGGCCTGGTTCGCCCTCGGCGGCAATCTCGGTTTCGCACTGGCTCCCCTGCTGGTCTCCGCCGTCGTCGCCACCGGAGGCCTGCGTCTGACGCCCCTGCTCGTGGTGCCGGCCCTCGTCGGCAGCCTGCTGTGCCTGCCGGTGCTCCGCGCCCTGCACAGGCCCGGCGACGCCCGTGCCGACACAGCGGTCACGACGGGACGTGACGACTGGATCTCGTTCACGAAACTGTCGTCGGCGGTGATCTGCCGGTCCATCGTCTTCATCGGCCTGAGCACCTTCGTTCCGCTCTACGCCGCAGCGCACCTGGGAGGCAGCACGCTCGCGGGCACGGCGGCGCTCTTCGTGCTCTATCTCGGCGGCGCGGTGGGATCCGCGCTGGGCGGCAGACTCGCCGACCGCTGGGACCGGGTGACCGTCTGCCGCTGGTCGTACCTGGCCGCGGTCGTCGCGGTCACCGGACTCCTGACGGTCCCCGGCCCGGCGCTCTACCTGTTCGTGGCACTGGCCTCCGCCGGCCTGTACGTGCCGTTCTCACTGCAGGTGACCCTCGGCCAGGACTACCTGCCCTCCCGGATCGGTACCGCGAGCGGAATCACCCTCGGCCTCACGGTCAGCGTCGGCGGCCTGGCCGGCCCCCTCATAGGGAGCCTCGCCGACGCGACGTCCCTGCGTACGGCGCTGACGCCACTGATCCTGATGCCCGCTCTGAGCTGGTTGTGCCTGCGCACACTGACCGAACCCACCACGCCGGCGCACATGGTGACGACACAGCAGACGGGAGACGCCAAAGACGCCGAAGCCGAAGCCGAAGCCGCCGAAGCTGCCGAACCGGCCGGGTCCCCCCCCCGTACAGCCCGGTCGCCGCTGAGCATCCCGACAGGCCCGAGCCCGTCGCGTCCTACCGGACCGATGCGGCGTACGCCTCGTCCTGGCCTTCCGCGACCGACGCGGGCTCCTTCGTCGAGCGCTGCCCCGCACCCCGGCGGCCCGGCAGGACCGCAAGGACGATCAGCGTCCCGGCGGCCATGATGATCCCGCCGACGAGGCTGGTCTGCGCGACGCCGTGGGCGAAGGCCTGGTGCACGGCGTCGACCAGGGCCTGCGCCTGCTGGGGCGCTCCGGACGGGCCCTGCGCGATCCGCTCGGCGACCGCGAGGCCACCGCCCACCGAGTCCTTGGCGGTCTCCATCGCGGCGGCCGGCAGCCGGCCGCCCACCAGGTCGGTCAGTTCGTCCCGGTAGGCCGTACCCAGCAGCGAGCCCAGCACCGCGATCCCGAGGGAGCCGCCGAGCTCCAGCGCGGTGTCATTGGCGCCGCCCCCGACACCCAGCTCCGACTCGGGGAAGGAGCTCATGATGGTGTCCGTGGCCGGGGACACGCTCAGCCCGATCGCCACGCCCAGCAGCATCATCGGCGCCAGGAAGTCGCCGTACGTCGAGCCCTTGTCGACCTGCACGAGCAGGAAGACGCCCACCGTGCCGATCGCCATGCCGGCCGTCACCAGCGCCTTCACACCCAGCCGCGGGGTCAGCCGCCCGGTCACCGCGGCACCGACGAAGACGGCCCCGGCCAGCGGCAGCAGCCGTACACCGGTCTCCAGGGCCCCGTAGCCGAGGACGAACTGCAGGAACTGCGTGGAGTAGTAGATCGCGCCGAACGTACCGAAGAAGAAGAACAGCACCGCGACCATCGAACCGCTGAAGGGGCGCGACGCGAACCGGCGCACGTCCAGCATGGGGTGCGGGTGCCGCAGCTCCCACCCCACGAAGGCGAGCAGACCCACGCCCGCCACGACGGCCGCGGCAGTCGGGCCGACGCCCCAGCCGAAGTGCGGGCCCTCGATCGTCGCGTAGACCAGGCTGCCCACGGACACGATGGACAGCAGCCCGCCCACGTAGTCGATCCGCCCCATCCCGTCCGCCTTCGACGGAGGCACCAGAACCAGCGCGCCGACGACGGCGACCACCGCGACGGGAACGTTGATCAGGAAGGTGGAGCCCCACGCGTGGTCCTCCAGCAGCCATCCGGCGACCAGCGGGCCAACGGCGATGGCCAGGCCGGAGGTGGCGGTCCAGGCCGTTATCGCCCGGGCGCGCTCGGCCCTGGGGAACATCGCGACCAGCAGTGACAACGTGGCCGGCATGACCACGGCGGCGCCGATGCCCATGGCCGCCCGGGCCGCGATGACCAGCTCGGTCTCGTCGACCAGGCTGCCCATCACCGAACCGCCGGCGAAGATCACCAGACCCGCGATGAGTGCGCCGCGGCGGCTGTACTTGTCGCCGATCGAGCCCAGCACCAGCATCAGCGCGGCGTACGGGACGGTGTAGCCGTCGACGACCCACTGCAGATCGCTGCTGCTCAGGCCCAGGTCCCGGGTCATGTCGGGCGCGGCGACGATCAGCGAGGTGTTCGCCATGACCACGATCAACAGACTCAGACACAGCACCAGCAGGGCCCACCAGCGCCGTGCGTACGGCGCGGTCGCCTTTGCGACAGGGGTGTTCACCACGAGGGGCATCAGAGGCTCCTAGAGAGGACGAGTTACTTGCCCATCGATGTGCAGATTACGTTCTTGCCCACTGGTGTGCAAATAACGTCGTGCAAGGGTGGACCTCGCGACGGGGTGAAGAGAGGAAGACAACCTGGCAGAAGACAACCCGGCAGACGGCCGCGGCGCCACGCACAGGCTCAGGCGTCGGCGGCGGATTCCCTGTCCGTCACGGCGGACGCGACGTCGTCGACCACATCGCGCGCCCGCTTCTCCGGCACGCCGGCCGCAATGAGCGTGGCGACGGCGACCCGGGTCCGCTCGTCCTCCAGCACCCCGGCGTTGACCGCCTCCAGCAGGGCGACCGTCATCGCCTCCAGGCCCGCGCTCAGCACGGCCGGCGGCAGATGGGTGGGGAAGACGCCGTCCCGCTGCCCTCGCTCCAGGATGGCCGTGACCTCGTCACGGGCCGGTGCGAGGATCTCGGCCACGCGGTCGGCGCCCAGGTCCCGCCGGGCCAGCGCCAGAAGCATCCGGTAGCGGTCCCCTACGGGCCACATGGAGAACACGAAGTACGCGAGCGCACGCTCGGCCGGTTCCGTCGGCCGCACGCCGGACGCCACCGTGCTCCGCAGGGTCTCGGAGGCTTCCTCCGCGAGCGCCTCCAACAGCGCCGCACGTCCGGGAAAGTGCCCGAAGAGGGTGCGCCGCACGACACCGGCGGCTCGCGCGAGCTCCTCCAGGGTGACATCGGGGTTCCGCCCCAGTTCCTGGCGGGCCGTGGCCAGGATGCGCGCCCGGTTGGACCGCGCATTGCGGCGCAACGGCTCGCGGGCCACGGGCTTGGTCACGGAACAACCTCGGCGGTTCAGTAGCGGTGCAGAAGCCGTTCGGCAAGGGAACGGTGGCGCGGGACGGACGGCAGGATGGACGGCACACCCATTTTGACACGGAGCCGCGGGCGCCTCCCGGCACCGGCAATCCCTTGCCGCTCATGGCCCCGTCTTCTCGTCGTCCGGCGAGCACGGGTCGGCCGTGGACTGCGTCTCGCCCAGCGTGAGAGCGGCAGCCTGGCGCTGGGCCGTTCGGACGGTTCGCCACCCTGGTCGCCGCTCCGCGCAGGCGACGTGCCGCACGCGGGGAGCGCGAGCAGCGCCGCCAGCGTGGCGACGACAGCGGTCCGACGGCGATGCGGCAGCGGTAACGGAGACGGAGACGGCATGTCCAGCAAGATGTGCAAAACCCGCCGGGGTTGCGTGCCGCACCGTTGCGCACGGCGACGAGACGCGCATTGTCCCTCCGCCTTCCCCCTGTCGCCACTTGCCGCGACGCCGCGCCTTCGCGCGCACGGCCGGGCCACGACTGGCAGGCGTAATCCCGCCCGAGGATGCTTGTGCGTGTTGTGCAGCACGACAGAGCGGGAGCGGGTACGTGAGGGCAGCGAGTGCGGGGCGCACCACCGTCAGACGCTGGTGTCTGCGCCACCTCCAGCTGCTGCCCGTCATCCTGCTCGTCGGAGGCGGCCTTCTCGACTACCACACCTCTCCGCACTTCAGCGGAGAGGCCTTCTACACGGCGGCGCCGATGACGGCCGCCGCCCTGCTGTCGCTGCGCGCGACGATCCTGGCGGGCATCGGCGCCTGCGCCACAGACGTCGCGCTGCTCACCCACTTCGGCTTCATCGACGATTCCGGCGGGCGCAGCGAGCTGGCGGCGGTGGCGACCGTCTCGGCCTTCGCCGTCGTCGTCAACCGCCTCATGTACTACAGCAATGTGCGGCTGCAGTCGGCACGCAGAGTCGCCCTCGCCGTGCAGCGCGCCGTACTGCCGCAGCTGCCGCCCGCCATCGGGCCCCTGCGGATCGCCGTGCGCTACCAGGCAGCCGTGAAAGACGCCCAGATCGGCGGCGATCTGTACGGCGCGCAGGACACCCCGTACGGCGTACGCTGCCTGGTCGGCGATGTACGGGGCAAGGGCATGGAAGCGGTCAAGGTGGTGGCCGTGGCCATGGGCGTGTTCCGGGAGGCCGCCGAGGAGGAGGCCACGCTCTGCGGAGTCGCGGCCAGACTGGAGCGGGCGCTGCTGCGGGAAAGGGCGCGGCGGACGGGACCCGAGCGGACCGAGGGGTTCGTCACCGGCGTGCTCGTCGAGATCCCGCCCTGCGGCGATGAACTGCGGCTGGTCAACCGCGGCCACCCGGCGCCGCTGCTGCTCCACGCCGGCCGGGTACGCAGCGCGGAACCGTCCGAGCCGGCCCTCCCTCTGGGACTTGCGGAGCTGGGCGCCGTACCGGACCGGACCGACACCGTCCCCTTTCCTCCGGGGGCGACTCTGCTGCTGTACACCGACGGTCTGACCGAGGCGCGGAACCGCGCCGGGGACTTCTACGACCCCGGCGCCGCGCTGACCGGACGGGACGTTCCCGGACCGGAGGCGCTGCTCGACACCCTGCTCGCCGAGGTGAACCGCCACACCGGCGGCCGCATCGAGGATGACTTGGCGCTGCTCGCGGTCACCCGGGGCAGCGGCCGCGCCGAGGAACGAACGTAGTCCGGCACCCGCCGCGCCGGGGCCCGGTCCGCGAAGCCGGTCGGCCGTTGCTCCATTTGCTCCATTCGAGGCGCGTGGGGCCTCTCACTGCGGCGGCGGGCCTTTGGTGCGGGCCTCAGGGGAGGGGCTCGGCGGCCAGCCAGGCGGCGATGGCCTGGGCGATGGGCTGGTCGGTGTCCAGCTGGATGAATCCGAACTGGCCGCCCTGGTTGCATTCGAGGAACCACCAGGTCCCGTTGTGGTCCTCGGCGAAGTCAAAGGCTCCGTAGGCGAGTTGGGTGGTGGCCATGTACGCGGCCACCGCTCGGCGGACGAGGTCGGGGACCTCGGCGGGCTTCCATGCGCCGTGTTCCGTGAAGCGGCTGTCGACCTCGTCGGGGTCGGCTTCCTTGCGGGCGGCGAAGAGGTTGCCGTCGACGCAGGTCAGCCGGATGTCGGCCTGCTTGCGGACGTGCTGCTGGAGCAGGGTGGGGCCGGCCGCCACCGCGGCGAAGTCCGCGTCGGGGCCTATGCGGCTGGTCGGCAGCACCATCGGCGGGTCGCCCGGGTGCTTCCCGGAGACCGACTTGACCACCAGGTCCTGGTACGTGGCGGCGAACTGCCGCGCGACCGAGGGGAACGAGGTGATGAGGGTGGCGGGTATGGCGAAGCCGCTCTGCTGGGCGATATGGAGCTGCCAGGGCTTGTAGCGGGCCTGCGCGGCCGCCGCGGGGTGGTTCATCCAGCGGGCCCGGGTGGAGGTGAGCATGCCGTAGAGGGCCTGCTCGGACTCCGCGGTGAGCCAGGTCGACTGTTCCTCCACGCGGGTGCCGGGGGTTCCGGGCCGGCGGACCCACACCGAACGCAGGCCGCTCAGGCTCACCATGCGTTCGTCCGTCTTGAGATAGCCGTCGAAGCGGTCGCCGGTGTAGTCCGCCGAGAGGTCGATCCTGCCGGGCAGGTCGGCGGGGTCCAGGCGGACGAGTGGGACACCGAGGTCGTAGAGGGTCGCGACGACCATGTCCGCGGTCAAGTCTTCCTCACAAGTGAGGACCAGAACGGTCATTGACGTTCAGTCGTCGAAGTGGGTCTTGGAACCGGCGGTGGAGGCGGTGGTGCCGGTTGCCAGCAGCACCGCCCGGCTGCTGGTGGCCGGGCGACCGTCGGGCAGGACGTTGAGTTGCCGCGCGGCGTCATAGGTGTACGGAGTCGCGGCCACCGACTTCACCGCCGGCCGGGCGTAACTCAACGCAAACGGTCGCATACCTTCTCCTTCACATCCCCGTGTTCGGCCCCCAAGGCAGCGCCAGGGACGGCCATTTCGCCGGACAACTCTGCACAGATGACGCAACAGTTCAGTCAATAGTTGCCACCTTTGCTCGTTTCCCGCGATCCACTTGACGGAACTGGCAACGAATCGTATTTACGAACCGGCATGTTCCACCTGAGGGTGAGAGCAGCGCTACGCCGCGTATTCCCTTCCCGGCACGGCGCGTAAGGGGCGCACGGCAGGCTCATCGGCGCCTTCCGAGGAGCCCGTACACGCGGGCGCACATATCGCTACACTCTGGCTCTGCTATGTGAACACTACGCAGAGCAAGCGCGGGCGTGAGTGCGACTGTTGGCGGTTTCGGGGGTGGCGCATGGTTTCGCAGGTTGAATTCGCTCCCACATGTGGCATCGACGCGGACGACGAGGGATACATCATCGACGCCCTCTGCGATGTTGCCGTCCTGGGCAGCGACGATGCCCCGGGGGACGGCGGGGACGCGCCCAGGGGTTACTGGCCGGCCGGGGTTCACACGGTCACGGTGTTACGCCGTCTCGCCGGCGGGCGCAGCAGTTCGGAAGTCCTGGAGATCGAGGTCGGCGTAAAGAAGGCGGCCAGCTTCCGCCAGGTGGCAAAACTGATGAGCCATGACGAGGCGGTGCGGGAGTGGAACGCATTCACCGCGCTGGCGAGAAAGCATGACGACACCCTTTACGTGCCGATCGTTGCGGTGAGTCGATCCGTGATCGACAAACAGTATGCGGCGGACTTCAAGCGGGACGTCGTCGTTTACGCACACGTACGCGATCGTGACCAGAACACCGAGGGCACCGTACGGTCACTGGAAGACGTGGTCTCCGAGGCCATGGTGAATCCGGATGCCACTGCTCAGGGTGTGGCGACCCTTTCGGCGATGATGAACACGCTCCGGAACAAGCTCTACCGGCATGCCGCTTCAACGTCGGAGCAGCTGCTGAGGCAGCAGAACTGGAGCCTCGGCCCCAATGTGGTGCTGAAGGTCGATGCGATCGACACCGGGAACACCGGCCCGGTCCGGCTGGTGGACGGGAATCCGGGCGCCGACGACCTCGGCAAGCCCGCGGTGACCTCCAACGCGCTGCTGCAGGCCTCCACTTCCCCGCCCGGCGGCGGCCGGATCCTGGGCCAGGGGAACACCGTCCGGCTGATGCTGAACAAGGCCGAGGTGAGCGGCCAGGTGGTGTCCGGTGCGTTCAACTCTCTGCGGGTGCACGTCGAACTGACCGGCGGCGCGGGCGACCTCGCGGACGTGGCCGGCCTGATCGGCAAGCGTCCGCTGGATGTGTACGGGACGGTTCGGTCCACCCGCTCGCAGCGGTGGTCGGACCTGTTCTCCGAGTGCCTGCGCAAGCACGGGGCCTTCACGGAGACGGAAGACCTGCTGCAGTACGACGGGATGGCCGTGGGCCACCCCATGGCGGCGCTGCACGACATCCTCTCCGCTTCCGCCGAGGCGAGGACGACGTCCCATGTGCACGGGGACCTCAATCCCCGCAACATCATGTTCTGCGACAAGAATCCGTACCTGATCGACTTCGCGTCCTTCGAGACGGACGGATATCTGCTCGCCGACCTCGCCTGGATGGAGGTGTGCGTCCTCCGCGACTGCGTCGCCCCCACGCTGTCCTGGTCCGACCTGGTGCGGCTGCAGCGGTATCTGGCGCTGCTCACCGTCGTCACCCCCCTGTGGGGACCCGACTCGGTGGCCTCGGCCGCCGACTTCCTGGTGGACTCCGTCGCCGCGGACTCGCCCGCACTGAGCCGCGCTCTTGCGCTGCTGTGGGCTCTTCGGCTGGGTGTGTGGAAGACCGTCCCGGCCGAGGACCGCGAGAACTGGCCCCGGCACTACTTCCAGCACCTGACCCTGGCGGCGTGCCGTACGTTCAAGTGGGACGCCGACCAGCAGTCCGAGCACCAGGTCGGGGCGTCCACGGCCGCCTCCGGGGTGGCCTCGGAGTGCCTGATGCCCGAATACCGCAGCCTCTTCGACCGGTGGACGCTCGACCAGGCCCGGATCGCCCGGGACATGCTGCTGGGCAACACCGACGAGCTGAGCTGGCCGTCCGCCGACCTGCTGACGGCCGCACTGGTGGCCGCGGGTGTCGAACGGCCCCGCAAGACCGGCTCGCCTGCGCGGCGGGCGACCGAGCGGCTCTTCAGCGGTCCGCTGGCACCGGCGGTCGAGGAGCTGCAACGGCACTGCCGGGACAAGGAGTTCGACAGCTCCCGGCACTTCCGTGACTTCACCTACATCCCCCTGGAAGCCCGGGTACTGGCTCCCGGAGAGCCCTATGTGCAGCAGGGCGAGGGGGCCCTGGCCGTCGCGACCATGAGCTGCTTACGCCTGCTGGCACAGCACGATGTCGCGGTGCTGGTCGCCGATTCCGGGTCGGGGAAGAGCGTGGTGGTGCGCGAGCTGAAGATGCGCATCATGACCGCGTTCGCCAAGAACGCCGATCCCGCTGCCGCCGCCGGTACGCCGTGCTGCCTTCCGCTCTCCGTCAGCGCGGTGCAGCTGAGCATCGAGCTGCACGGGGCGTCCGACCCGGCACCCGCCACCGTGCTGCGGGCACTGCTCCCCCTGCCGGACGAGGTGTCGCAGGACCGGCTGGAGCGGCTCCTGGAGATCGGCGCCATCCATCTGACCGTGGACGATCTGCACAAGGTCGAGCTCCGGCACCGCAGAAGCGTCACCGCGTGGCTCAAGGACCTGCATGCCAAGCACCCGCAGGCGCGCATCGTGGTCTGCCAGCGCGGCGGGGACTACCAGCCCGAGGTCTTCGGGTGGCCGGCGGTCGTGCTGCACAAGGTGCGGGAACAGCCCGCGCGCGCCTTCATCGCCGACGAACTGCGCAAGAAGCACCCGACCCACTGGCAGGCCGAGTTCTCCCGGCTGGAGGAGCTGCTCTTCAAGGACACGTCAGCCGTGGCACTGCGCGAACTCGCCGGCCGGCCGCTGTTCTTGAAGATGCTGGTGCGGCACTTCGTGGACACCGGCGAGGTGCCGTCGAACCCCGGCGTCCTGGTGCACAAGTACCTGGAGCGGATGCTGAAGACGGCCGAGCACGTCATCACGGTGGCCCAGCAGAAGGAGATGCTCAACAAGCTGGTGAGCAGGCTCGGGGACGCCGGTTCGCTCAGCCGCGAGGAGGCCGTACAGGTCCTGGAGCATCCCGGCCGGGCCGACGCCGAACAGGATCTGGAGACCCTGCTGTCGACGACGGCCATCCAGCAGGACGCCTCCCGGATCACCTTCTGCAACCCCCTGGTGCAGGCGCTGTGCGCGGCGTCCGCCCTGCTGGACGACGCCCAGGACCATGCGCCGTCGGTGACCGACCGGATCCGCAGGTTCGGCTGGCGGGACGCGGCGCTCTTCCTGGTCGCCGATCCGCACGCGGACCCCGAGACCGTGGCCGCGGTGCTGCGCACCGCCGTGGAGGCGAACCCCTGGTACGGGGCGTTGCTGCTGCAGGCAGCCCCCGAGGGCGCCGTGCCGGAGGTGCGCCAGGCGTT
The DNA here is from genome assembly GCF_053595675.1 of Streptomyces sp. NPDC002446. NCBI lineage: Bacteria > Bacillati > Actinomycetota > Actinomycetes > Kitasatosporales > Streptomycetaceae > Streptomyces > Streptomyces sp. NPDC002446. The sequence goes on from NZ_JBSFYC010000016.1 coordinate 96,248, forward strand.
CCTGGAGACCCAGCAGGCGGTACTGCGGTCGGCGGCCCGCGGCCGCCCGGCGTGGCGGCGGTCGGCCTATGCGCTGGCCAAGTACGGTGCCCCGTCGGCCATGGACGTCCTGCGGCAGGTGGCCCTCGACGGGAGCTGCGCCCCGCAGGCCGTGCAGGCCGCGCTGGACGGCCTGGTGATGATGCACCAGTGGTTCGTCCCGGACGCGACCGGCACCCTGCAGGAGGTGCTGTGCCGGCTGCTGGACCCGCCGCCGGGGCAGGACGTGGGCGACGAGGTGAGCGTACGGGCGCTGCGCAGCATCCAGGCCGCGGGGCTGACGAGCCTGGCCGGGCACGCCTGGTCCCGGCTGGCGCAGCCCGGTGCTTCGTGGGAGGTGACCTCCCAGGCGTGGGACACGCTCGTACAGCTGGATGTGGTGCCCAACAGGGCGCTGCGGGCGGGGTATGCGCAGGCCTGTGCCCACCGGCTGGCCGAGATCGACCGGGAGCTGGGGTTCACGGCGGCGACCGCCGCGGCGGAGCGGCTCAACGAGGAGCGCCTGTCCCTGCTGAAGCGGCTGGCGGCCGAGGGGGATCTGGAGACGCTGCTGGCCTACCGCTTCCGCGCGGGCCTGGCCGAGTGCCCGAACTGGCGGGAGATGCTGGAGCAGGCCGCCAGGGCCTTACAGACCGGTTCGCCGCAGAGCGTGCTGGCCGGTGCGCTGCTCGACCAGGAGGTGTTCGGTTGCGGGCCCGAGGGCTGGAAGGAGCTGCTCACCCAGTCCAATGAGCACCTGGCGGTGATCGGTGCGCATCGGCTGCTGTCGGACGGCCGGGTCCTGGGCGCGGCGCTGCTGGAGGAGATCGGGGCCCAGGCGTCGGCCAAGCGGCTGTCGATCGTGGCGGCGTTCGTCCACTGTCTTCCGCCGGACGACCAGGTGGTGCTGGACCGGCTGCTGGAGCCCATCCTGGCCACGCTCACCGCGGAGTTCGTCGACCCGGTCTCCTGTCTGGTGTCCGCGGCGGGAATGCTCGACCACGACCTGGGGCTGCGGCTGGCCCTGCGGGTGCAGGAGGCGCTGCTCGAACACGGTCTGGAGCAGCAGGCGGTGCACTGGCCCTGGTGCACGACCTGGCGGCGGGTGCTGCCGTTGCGCGCGGAGACGGCGCTGTTCGTCGACGAGCAGGGCATCGGCTCGCCCACGCTGACCGCCATGCTCGGCAGCGTCGATGTGCTGCTGGACGCGCCGTTCGTACAGCCGATGGTGCTCGCCCCGACGCTGCGCCAGCAGCTGCTGTTGCTGGAGCCGAAGAGCCCGGAGGGGATAGCGGCGCACCAGTTCGTGATGCTCGCGGCGAGCGCGGGGCTGTACGAGGCGCTCCCGTTCGTCCACGAGGTCGCTGCGAACCACCACAACGTCAGCACGGTCATCACCCACTCGCACGGTGAGCACGGGCTGGTGCGGGTGTCGCTCGCCGCGCACGCCACGACGGCCATCGGCTACCTGGGAAGTCTGGCGCTGCTGGAGGACCTGATGCTGGAGGCGGAGACCGCGGAGCAGACCCTGCTCAGGATGGCCCATGAGACCGATTCGCTGCATCCCAGCATGGAGCGGGCCCGGCTGGTGGGTCTGGGCTACTGGGGGCACTGGCGGGAGCTGCTGACGGCGCTGTCCCCGGAGGACGCGGTGCTGGCCGCGGCCGCCCGCAACATCGTCAACCACTGGCTGCCGGGCCCTCGGGACCGAATGGGTGAAGCCTGCTTCCACAGCGTCGCGCGGTGGATCACCCGTGAGCTGGAGTCGGGGAAGCTTCCGGCGTCGACACAGGCGGTGCTGACGCAGATCCGCGACAGCACGGAGGACAGACTGGGGCGCTATGTGCGGTGAGCGAAGATCCCCAGGGCGCGCCCTAGGGCAGCCCCATCTCGCGTTTGGCCGCGGCCACGACCACCCGCCGGCTGCGGGCCGCGGCGGCCAGGGCCTCCTGGCGGGCGGCGCCGGGCCGCGCCTCCTGGGCCGCCCGCTGGCACCGCAGGAGGTCCTCCCCGGCCCGCAGCACGTCCGTGGAGGCGAGCAGCCGCAGCCGGGTCAGCTGGCGGCGCATCTCGGCGTAGCAGGCCTGGGCGCTCTCGATGTCGAGGGGCCGCCCGTCGGGGGCGTACCGGACGACGTCGGAGTGCGCCCAGCTCGCCTCGAGGAACGCCACGAAGGCGTCGGTCAGCGAATCGCGCGCCCATCTGCGGTGCTCGCGGCGGCCGCCGATGACCGTCGTCACGACCAGGGTGGCCAGGCTCGTCGCCGCCGCCACCCATGCTGCCCATGCGCTCGGATCCCCCATCGCCCCATTGTCTCCGTACGGGAGGGGTGCCGGGGGCGCAATCAGCGAGGTGCGACGGGCGTCAAGCTCGCAAACTCATCTCATTTTCTCCTTGGCCTAGTGGTGTCCGCTGGAGGACAGTCATGGCAGGAGAGTCAGGCAGCCGGCAACCAAGTCGGCTTGTTCGACCGTTCCTTGGGGGGATATGGCTATGGCGGCAGCTGAACCAGACCGGACGGACGTAAGAGGATGCGGGGGCACCACTCCGGTGTCGCTGCAGCAGGCGATGGTGGACGTCCTGGCCGGTTCACCGCGTCTCGCCTCGTATTCGGGGCGGCGCGCTCTGGTCCGGATGCTCGCCCAGTCCCTGGACGATCCGCTCAGCGAGCCCGATGCACAGGCCCGTTCGCTGGACCAGTTCTCGCAGCTGGTGGCGGAGTGCACGGCCCTCGCCGAGGGCGCCGATGCGCTGGCGGACGCCGTCGGGACGCTGACCGGCGATCTGCGGACGACCGGTCAGCTGCGGCTGCTGTGCGACCGGCTGTCGGCCCGGTCCTGGCTCTCGGAGCCGGAGCTGCTGGATCTGGAAGGCTTGTTGAACCAGGCTTCGCCCGACGACGTGCAGGTCGTCGCGCAGGCCGCCCTGCAGCCGCTGGCCACGCCGCTGCCGCTGCACTGCACCCATGCGTGGAGCATTCTGCTGCATCTGCTGCGGCGCAACGCCATGCCCAATGGGCTGCCCCCGTTCATGGCGTTCCTGGAGTATCTGGCGGCCACGGTCGACGACCACATCGGCGAGGAGATCCGCAACTGGACGCAGCGGCACGCACAGGCGTCCGGGCTGGTGCCGTCGCTGCACGAGTGCCGGACGCGGGCGATGTCGGTGCAGTTACCCGATGCCGCCGACCGCCGGGTGATGTTCGTACTGCTGCCGGACGGCCTGGAGAACGACTACTACGTCATGCGGGTGTGGCACGACGAAGGAGGTGTCTACGACGGTTCGCCGCTGCGCGACGACGACACCCGGGTACGTGAGACGGAGATCGCCCGCGCCGTCACGACCCGGCTGCGGGACGCGCTGCTCGCCGGCCAACGCGCGCATCTGACGGTCGAGTTCTGGCTGCCGTTGGCGCTGGTCAACGAGCCGGTGTGGGAGTGGTGCCGGCGGGCGGGCGAACGCCAGGCCGAGCCGGACTGCCGGGTGCTGGTGCGCAGCCTCGACCGGCTGCAGTCGCCGGCCTCCCATTCGTCCTGGCGTGAACGCTGGATGCAGTTGATGCGGGAGGACGTGCCGGCGCCGCCGTGCGACGGCCGCCGCGACGCGGCGGAGGAGGAACGGCGGTCCAGCGAACCCCTCGTCCTCACGTCGCCGCCCGATATGGAGGACGGCGCCAGGGAGCTGATGGACGCCATCCACTCCGGTGTGCCGGCGATTCTGTGGCACCGTCAGAACTGCTCGAAGTCGTTCCGGGAATCCGTCCAGAACCTCATCCGCCAGGGTCCGCTGAAGGACCTTCCCAGCCGGATCGACGAGATCCATCTGTCGTCGGGTCCCCTGGGTGACGAGGCGGAGCCGTTGCGCGAGGTGACACTGCTGTGGGATGACCCGAACCGTCCGCTGCCCGTCCTCAAGCCGCTCGTCGCCCCGGATGAGGTCACCGCGTCGTGAACACCCTTGAGACGCCCACCTGGCTGATCACCGCCGCCCCGGCCGCACCCGCCCAGCTGCGCGGCCCGGGACATCTCGCCACCTGCCGGACGGTCTTCGCGTCGGCGCCGGACAGGTGGCCGTCCTCCTTGCCGCTGCCCGCCGCCGAGGCCTCGGTCAGCGCGCTGCAGGCACTGGGCCAGCTGCGGCCTGCGGTGACGGACGTCCGTCAGCCGGCGGCGGACGCCTACGCCATACCCTCGGCACCGGGGCCGGTCGCCCCGCCGGCCTCGGACCCCCAGGTGCGCGAGCTGATCCTGGTGGCCGACACCGGCCTGTCGATGTCCGCCTGGTATCCGACGGTCAACGCGTTCGCCTCGTCGGCCTGTGACCTGCCGCTGTTTGACGACGTCCACATCATCAAGCTGCGCAGCCAGTCGTCGACCACCCGCTCGGACCTCTTCGACCGCTCGGCCGTGGACGAGCTCGGGCTCTGCCGGCCCGCGCCGCCGCACCACCAGAAGGTCGTCTTCGTGATCACCGATGCCGTCGGGGCGGCGTGGAAGCGCGGGCTGATCTGGCGCGATCTGCGTGTGTGGGGGCAGCACCACACGGTGGCGATCCTCCATGTGCTCCCCCACCACGACTGGAATCTGTCCGGCATCCACGCCCGGCCGCACCGGCTGCGGGCCGAGGTGCCGGGGTGCCCCAACAGCGAGCTGGAGGTCGCGCCGCCGGGGGCGACCTCCGCGGCCACACCGGCCGGCACCCCGGAGCAGTACGGACAAGGGCTGCCGATCCCGGTGCTGGAGATACGCAAACGGTGGCTGGACAGGTGGGTGCGGCTGATGACGTCCAGGCTGTCGGTGCCCCAGCAGGCGCTGCTGGTACCGCCGGACTCGGCGGCGACGGGCCTGGTGCCCTCCCCCAGCCCCGCGCCGGACGCGGACCTCACTCCCGAGCAGCGCATCGCCGAGTTCCGCACCGCGGCGTCCGACAACGCCTTCACCCTCGCGGTGCTGCTGGCCGCGGCGCCGCTGAACCGCCACATCATGCAGCTGATCGCGGCCGAGCTCCTGCCCGCCGCCGGACCGCGCGATCTGGCGGCAGTGCTGACCAGCGGGCTGCTGATCTCCGTCGAGAACGCGGCCGAGCACAGCGATCCGCACGATCAGGTGGTCTTCGACTTCACGCCCGGTGTGCGGCAGAAGCTCCTGTCGCTGGGGGAATCCGCGAAGACCCGGCGCGTGGTCGCGCTCCTCGACCAGTACCTGGGACCTCTGGTGCCGCCCGTCCGGGGCATCAGCCATCGGGTCAAGAACCCGGCCACCGCGCCGCTGCCCGAGATCACACCGGAGGCGCCTCCGTATCTGCGCGTCGAGTGCGCCGTGCTCACGGCCCTGTCCGGAGGCTCCACACCGCACCGCCGGGCGGCCGAACAACTGAGGACGCGGATCGACGAGTTCGAGCTCACCTCCCCGGCCGCGACGGCCCGCCGCGACACCGTCTGAGGGCGGGCAGGGCGGCGTCGGTCCGGCGTCCGGTGCACGTACGGGTTCCCGGCGATCCGCCGTCCCTGGGACTACCGGCGGTGACGCCCCATATCAAATGCGCCATGTGAATGGGAGAAGCGGCGCGCGGCGACGTACGCATTGCCCCTATACGCCCTGTGTTATCTACGTCACATGCAGCCCGCCCGCCGACATGCGCTCGATATCGTCTGATCATTCCGAGCCGTTCGGGGGAATGCTCGTCGACCAGGTGCGTGCGGCATCTCGCGCACCCCGGGGTTCTCCTGGACACAAGCACTATGTCGGGGGAAGCACGATGGCGTTAGTGGGTCGAAGCGAGGAAATGGCCGTTCTGCGGCGGATGTTCTCGGACGTCCGACGCGGCAGAGGCGGCGTCGTCATCATCACCGGATCCGCCGCCCTGGGAAAGACCGGGATGTTGCACGCGGCGGCCGAACACGCCCTGGAGTCCGGCGCCCGATGGCTCAGCGCCACGGCCTGCGCCTCGGAGCAGCTGCTGCCGCTCGGGGTCATGAGCCAGCTGCTGCGGAGCGCGCCGCTGGACGAGGCGGCGGGCAAACGGGCCGAGCAGTTCCTGTCGGAGGGCGCGGCGCCGTCCACGGTGGACGGCACGCTCGCCACCGAAGGCAAGTCCGCACACATCGACCAGGGGCTGTGCGAGGTGCTGTTGGGGCTCGCGGCGGACACACCGCTGGTGATCACGGTTGACGATGTGCACCAGTCGGACGTGGCGTCCATGCGCTGTCTGTCCCACCTCACCCGGCGGCTCCGCTCGGCCCGCATCATGGTCGTGCTGAGCAAGCAACTGGAGGCCGAGCCGGACCTCACGCCCTACACCGAGATGTCCCGCCAGCCACACGTCGGGCATCTGCCGCTGCGGCCGCTGGGCGAGGCCGAGGTCGGCGAACTGCTCGGCCGTCAGATGGACGAGAGCGCCGCCCGGCGGCTGACTCCGGGAGTGCTCTCGGCCTCCGGCGGCAATCCGCTGCTGGCGAGCGTGCTGGCCGATGCCACCGTGTTCGCCATGGCGGGCCGTACGGGCCGGACGTCGGCGCCCGCCGAACCGGTCGTCGACGAGACGTTCCGTCAGGCGGTGCTGACCTGCCTGCGGCGCGGCGACGGCAAGACCGGCCGGGTCGCCAGGGCCCTGGCCGTACTGGACGACGACTGGTCCTTCGATGTGCTGTGCCGGGCCCTGGACGTCGAACTGCTGTGCGCTGAGCGCGCGGTGCGCATCCTCGAAGCGGCGGGGCTGCTGGTCTCCCGGCGCTTCCGCCACCCGGCGATGCGGTCCGCGATCCTCGACGGCATGCCGACCGAGGAACGGATCCGGCTGCACCGGCGGTGCGCGCGGCTGCTGCACGACATCGGCAGCCCGGCACCGGCCATCGCCCGGCAGCTGATCGGCGCCGGCGGCGAAGCCGATCCGGCCGCGGTCCCGGTGCTGCGCGAGGCGGCCGAGCACGCGCTGTCCGGCGACGACGCGGCAACGGCCATCCGCTGCCTTGAGCTCGCGCACCGTGCCGCGGTGGACAGCCGGCAGCGCGACGCCGTCATCGCGGACCTGGTGCGCGCCGAGCTGCGGGTGAACCTGCCCGCCTCCACCCGCCATCTGCGGTCCCTGCTGGCGCCGGTGCGGGACGGCAGCCTGCGCGACGCCGGCGTGATCGCGGTGGTCCGGCGCCATCTGCTGTGGTCGGTGGAGGAGCAGGAAGCCGTGGCGGCGCTGCGGGCCCTGGGCCCGTCCGGGGCCGGGGAGGACCCCCGGCTCGCGGCCGAGCTGCATATCTCCAGGGTCTGGCTGGGCTGCACCTTCCCGCCCCTGCTGAAGAACTTCCCGGAGCGCCCGGTGGGGCCCGACGGCAGTACACCGGCCACGATCGCCCTCAACCCGGAGCTCCTGGCGGCGACGGTGCTCTCCACCGCCCTGAGGGACGAGCACGGCAAGGACGTGGTGGCGGACGCCGAGCACATCCTGCAGAACTCGACACTGAGCGACAGCACCGTCGAGATGCTGGCCTTCGCGGTCCTGGCGCTCTTCCACTCCGATCAGCAGGACAAGGCGGCGGCCTGGTGCCAGGCCCTCCAGGAACGGGCGGTGGCACGCCGGGCCCCGACCTGGCAGGCGGTATTCGCCGCGCTGCAGGCCCAGATCGCGCTGAGCCTGGGCGAGCTGCCGGCGGCCGAGGAGCATGCCCGCACCGCTCTTCATCTGATCCCGCGGCGGACCTGGGGCCCGTTCGGCTTCCTGGCGTCCAGTGCCGTGGCGCTCGCCTGCACCGCGATGGGCAAGGACGCGGAGGCGGCGGAGCAGCTGACCGGGCCGCTGCCGGAGACGGCCTTGCGCTCCATGTACGGCCTGTATCACCTCCACGCCCGTGGCCGGCACCACTTCGCCAACAACCGCCTGCAGGCGGCCCTCGGCGACTTCCTGGCCTGCGGTGAGCTGATGACCGCATGGGGAGTGGACGTACCCACGCTCGTGCCGTGGCGCTCGGGGGCGGCGGAGGTGCTGATCCAGCTCGGTGACCGGGCGAAGGCCCGCGAGCATCTCGAAGCGCAGCTGGCCCGCCCCCGCGCGAACGGCCCGCGCATCCGGGGCATCACGCTGCGCCTGCTCGCCGCGACCGTCGAACTCCAGCGGCGTCCGGCGCTGCTGACCGAGGCGGTGGAGGAACTCCAGGCCGCGAACAACCCCTATGAGCTGGCCCGGGCGCTGGCCGATCTCGGTGATGCGCACCGTGCGCTCGGGGCGGCCGGACGGGCCCGGATGGTCTCCCGGCAGGCATGGAACGCCGCTCGGCACTGCCAGGCCGAGCCGCTGCTGCGCAGACTCAAACCGAGCGGCGGTGCGGAGAGTCTGGGCCAGCCGCTGCACGTCCAGGCGGGCCCGGCCGATATCGCCTCGCTGAGCAGCGCCGAGCGGCGGGTGGCAACCCTCGCCACCCTCGGCTACACCAACCGCGAGATCAGCCGGAAGCTGCACATCACGGTCAGTACGGTGGAGCAGCATCTGACGCGGGTGTACCGCAAGCTCAATGTGCGGCACCGTACGGAGATCCCGTCGGATCTGGATCTGGTGGTGGACAGCCGGCGGTAGGCGCCGAAGGGCCCGTGCGGTAAGGGCACCGCGCTGAACGGGGCGGCGTACCACGCCGGGTACGCCGCCCCGTTGGCGTTCACGACCGGGCCGCGCGCAGGTGCTCGGCCAGCGTGAGCGGGGTCGGGTTGGCGAAGACATCGGCGAGCCGGACCCGGACGCCGGCCAGCTTGCCGCTGCGCTGGGCCACCTTCGCGGCGAGCAGGGAGTGGCCGCCGAGCTCGAAGAAGTTGGCCCGCGGGCCCACGTCGTCCCGCTCCAGGACGTCCTTCCACAGCTCCACCAGGTCGGCCAGCAGCTGCGCGTCGGCGTCGGGCGCGGCGGCGGGGCCGGTGCCGTCTCCGGCGGCGGCCCTGCGCTCCAGTTCCGCGAGGTCGGGCCGCCCGTCCGCCGTCGAGGGCAGCGTGTCCAGGGCCACGAAGGATCCCGGTTCGGCCGCGGCCGGCAGTTCGGCGCCGATGCGCTTGCGCAGCCGGTCCACGAGCTGCGGGTCGTCCGGGGCCGCCAGGAAGGCGACCAGTCCGCCCGCCTCCGTGTCATCGCCCTGCCGCAGCACCACGGCCGCGGCACGCACACCGTCCTCGGCGGCCAACAGGGCTTCCAGCCGGTCGAGTTGGACCGGTGTGCCCTGAACGGTGACCCGGCGGTCGGCCCGGCCGATGATCTCCAGCGTGCCGTCGTAGGCCCGACGGGCCAGTTCACCGGTGCGGCGGTAGCGGCCGTGCACCGGGTGCTCGCCGCTCGCCCCGTCGTCGCCGTCCGCCGCCCCCGCGGGGGAGCTGCCTACGAGGCACAGCTCGCCGCGTACTCCGGGCAGGAGTTCCCGGCCGTCCGGGGAGGCCACGAACCCGGCCGCTCCCCCGCCCCGGACCGTCTCTTCGAACCCGGTCCGCAGCGCGGCGCGGTCCGCGTCGGTGCCCACTTCGAGGTCCCCGACGGGCCGGTCGGCCGCCTCGCCGAGGCCGGACAGCAGGGCGTCATAGCGCTGGACCAGCGCCCGGGCGTCCGCCGCGCCGAGTGCCTCGGTGCCGTGGACCGCCCTGATGGCGAGGGTGTCCGCCGCCGCGAGGACGTTCAGCTCCAGGTCGAACTTGCTGTAGCCGGTCTCGGCGGGGACCCCGCGGGCCGGGGCGTCGCCGAAGGCAAGGCCCAGGTCGCCGGGGGCGGGGACGTAGTTGAAGACATGGCGGAAGAGCGAGCCGCGCCAGGACGCACCGGGGCGGGGGACCTCCGCGAGCAGTCCGTCCACGGGGGCGTCCGCATGGGCCAGGGCGCCGAAGAAGACGCCGCGGGTGCGGGCGACCAGCGCGCGGAACGACTCGCCGGGGTCCACCGCCGTGCGCAGCGGCAGGGTGTTGACGTGGTAGCCGATGGCGTCCGCCGCGCTCTCGCCGCGGACGTTGACGGGTGAGCCCACGACGAGGTCCGGGCCGGCGCCGTGGGCCGCGAGCAGGACGTAGTAGGCGGCGAGCAGCACCACGGCCTCGGGGGCGCGCAGTTCCTTGGCCAGTGTGCGGACCACCGCGGTCGCCCCGGGCGAGAGGGTGTGGTCCACCCGGCCGCCGGCCAGCGTGGGGTGGGCGGGGTTGTGGCCGGTGCCGCAGTCCGTCTCCAGCGCTTGCGGGTCGAAGCCGCTCAGGTGGTCGCGCCAGAAGTCGGTGCTCTGCGGCCGGGGGGTGTTCTCGTCCAGCACGGGTACCGGCGCGGCGCCCTCATCGGCCGGGCAGGGGTCCTCGCCGCGCAGCGCCCGCGCGTACGCCGCGACGAGGGAGCGGGTGAAGACGCCTGCGGAGACGGTGTCGAAGACCAGGTGGTGCACGACGAAGCAGAGCACGTCGTCGTCGCCGTCCGGGACGATGCCCGCCCTGATCATCGGGCGGCCGTCGAGGGCGAAGGGCGCGGCGGCGAAGGCCGTCAGGGCGGCCTGCAGCCCGTCCGCCGAGGGCGCGATGTCCTGGACGTCCAGCTCCGCTTCGCCGGGTGCGAGCACCGACTTGGTGAGGGTTTCGTCGTCCGCGTGGAAGACGGTGCGCAGGGCGTCGTAGCGGCGTACCACCGCGGTCAGGGACGTCCGCAGGGCCCGGCGGTCCAGCCGTCCGCCGATCCGCAGGGCCGCCGGGACGTTGTTGACGCCCGCGCCGGGCGCGAGCCGGTCGAGCATCCACAGCGACCGTTCCTTGGGGGAGGCGGTGCGCGCTGTGGCCCCCGTCGAGAGTGACATCGCGGTTGGTCCCTTCCTTGCTGCGTTGCGTGGGGTTGAGGTGTGGGTGGGGTCAGTTCCGGGCGGCCAGCAGCTCGGTCACCGCGCGGCCGACGCCGGTGTCGCGGAGGATGTCGAGGTGGTCGATGTCGAACTGCAGCTCGTGGCCGGCGAGGTCGGCGGCCGGTGTGGAGTCCCGGGAGCTGACGGCGGTGCCTTGGGACCAGACGCGGCTGGGGTCCACCTGCCGCGCGGCGACCAGGTACCGGACGAAGGACACAAAGGTGTCGGACAGCTCGCGGCCCAGTTCGACGTCCAGCTCACTGCGGACGAAGGCGGTCTCCACCACCTCTTCGAACATCCGGGAGTAGCGCTTGCCCAGCCGGTCGAAGTCGTCGTCCTCGTCGAAGAGCCGGTGTGCCTCGGCCTTGCAGTGGCGCACCTCGTCCTCGGTGAGGATCGCCGCGTAGTGGTCGATGACGTTGCAGAAGTCGTGCCGGAGGTTGACCGAGACCGGTACGGAAGGGTCGAACATCAGGACGGCGGGCGGCTCGGACTGGATCCGGCCGATCTCCTCGGCCAGCGCCGCCGCGAACACGCTGCCCACGCAGTAGCCCATGACCGCCCTGACCCGCCGCCCGGACTCCTTGACCGGGCGCAGCCAGCGGGCCACGTACTCCGGCCCGCCCATCTCGGTCTCCCGCCCGAGCTCGGGCTGGGTGGTCTCCCAGACGGTCTGGTCCGCGGGCAGGTGGGGGACGATGTCGAAGAAGCTGGACTCGCGCCGGCCCGTGGAGGCGTAGTCGACGGCCAGCACCAGATCGCCGGGGCCGCCGTCGTTGAGCACCTTCCAGGCGTCCGGGGCGGGAGAAGCCGGCGCGCCGGGTGCGTCCGACGTGTTCGACGGTGTATTCACGAGGGCCTCATCTGTGGGAGTGCTTGGGGATGTCCGTGGAAGTCTTCGCGGGCGTCACCGGACGGGTGCCCGGTCGGCGACCAGGAAGGGGTACTGGCTGGTCGTCAGCTGGAGCCGGGCCTGGCGGACTTCCGCCGCCGTCGGCTCGCCGCCCAGGTCCGCCAGGATCTGCCGGATCGTCCGCTCGCCGTCGACCGCCTCGTACAGCGGGCGGACGGCGGTGGGCGGCTTGGCCGCCGGGAACGCCGTGGTGGACTCGGCCTCCTGATAGCCGCCGTCCGGCTGCCGGGTCCAGCGGCGCTGGCGGGCGGCGCTGTGGCGGTGGACGGTGTCCAGGAACGCTCGGTCGCGCTCGGCCTCGGTACGGCGCGGCCGGCCGGCCCGGCCGAGGTAGAACCACAGCATCGGCGAGCGGTCCATCAGCAGCAGATTGACCAGTTGCCAGCGCGTCCGGTCCGGCAGCGCGTCGTAGCGGGTGCGCAGCTCACCGTCCGGCACCGGGACGTCCCACCGGTTGGAGTCGCTGACCTGGTCGAAGGCGTTGACGGTGGGGGTCTCCAGGGCGAGGCCGCAGCCGTCGGCCATCGCGGCCAGCTCTTCGACGGTGTAGCTGTGTTCGAGGGGGCTCATCCAGCTGTCGGCCCAGGCCGCCTCGTCGGTGTACTCGAACATCTCCATCTTGCGGCCGAGCCATCCGTCGGCCGGTACGGACTCCCCCAGTCCGCGGGCGAGTTCGAGCCGCTCGGACAGGTCTTTGACCCGGTCGATGCCCATCAGGGTGAGCGCCTCCTGGAAGGCGATCATCTCCTGGCGGTGGTAGGTGTTGTAGACCATGAGCTCCAGTACGGCGTCCGGGCGCAGGGCCGCGGACAGCGACCGCAGGCAGACCGACGGGTCCGGGTTGTGGTGGATGACGCCGGTGCACAGGACGTAGTCGAACCGTTCGCGGTACGAGGCCCGGGTCAGCCCTTCATGACGCAGCGTCAGATTGGTGACGCCGAGGCTGCGGGCGTTGGCCTCGCACAGGGCGAGGGAGTTCTCGGAGGCGTCGGTGCCCAGGACGCGGGCGCCCGGGAACCGCAGGGCGGTGATCAGCGCCTGGTTCGTGCCGCATCCGGCGACCCAGATGTCGGCGTCGACGGGGACCCGGCCCGCGGTGTCGTCACCCACGTCCTGGCACAGGAAGCGGGTGTAGAAGGCCGGGTCGTCCAGCGCGGTCAGCTGGTGCGGCGACCAGGGGTAGGGGAAGGCGCGGTAGAAGGAGTTGAGGGTGTGGTCCTCGTGGTCCTTGCGCGCCGGCGGTTCGGGGGCACTCGGGGGCTGGTGCGTCGGTACGTGCTGCTGGGACACGGCTGTTACGACCCTCCGGATCGGTGATGCCGCGCACCTACGCGAGACGGGCGCGTGGGTGGCGGGAGTGTGCTGGCTGGGACGGGCTGTGCGGCAGGAGCGGGTCACCGTCGTCCGAGGGCCCCGGGGCATCTGCCGGGACCTTTGCACGGGCGGCCGCGCGGAGCCGCTCGTAGAGCGCCAGGCAGTCGTCGTACCCGGGCAGCAGACCGGACCGCGCCGCCTCGGCGAGCCCCGGCGCCTGCCGGTCCTTCTCCGAGACGCACAGGTCCCCGGCCGGCCCCCAGTCGATGGCGAGGTCCGCGTCGAAGGGGTCGAGGTCGATCTGGGTGCCCGGTACGAACGGGGTGGAGCACAGGTAGCCCACACAGGTGTCGTCGGTGAGGGCGAGGAACGCGTGCCCCAGGCCCTCCGCGAGGTACACGGCCGCTCCGGACTCGGCCCGCAGCACATGGGTGTGATGGCGGCCGAAGGTGGGCGAGCCGTGCCGGATGTCGACGATCACGTCCAGGACGGCGCCCCGGTGACAGGTGACGATCTTGGCCTGGCCGGGCGGGGTGACCGTGCCGTGGATGCCGCGCAGCACACCGCGCGCCGAGACGGAGAAGTTCGTCTGGGCGACGGTGAAGGGGTGCCCGGCGTGTGCGGCGAGTTCCTCGGGCCGGTACGCCTCGTAGAAGCAGCCGCGGGAGTCGGTGATCTTGTCCGGGGACAGCAGCAGGCTGCCCTCGACGCTCAGCTCGCGGTACCGCATACGAACTCCCGGATCGAGGCGGCGACATAGTCCGTCATCTCCTCGGTCAGACCCGGGAAGACGCCGATCCAGAAGGTGCTCTCGGTCACCGTGTCGGAGTTGGCCAGGTCCCCGACCACGCGGTGCGGCCGGTCGATGTAGGCGGGGTGGCGGGTGAGGTTTCCGCTGAAGAAGCGGCGGGTGCCGATCTTGCGGTACTCCAGGAAGTCGGTCAGCTCCTTGACCTTGAAGGAGGCGCTGGGCAGCACGGTGAGGGCGAAGCCGAACCAGCTGGGGTCGCTGCCCTCGGTGGCCTGCGGCAGCAGCAGCCCGGGGACGCCCTCCAGCCCGTCCCGCAGGCGCTGCCAGTTGCGGCGGCGGGCCTCGCCGAACGAGGGGAGCTTGGCGAGCTGGCTCAGCCCCAGGGCGGCCTGGAGGTCGGTGGACTTCAGGTTGTAACCGACGTGGGAGAAGATGTACTTGTGGTCGTAGCCGTGCGGCAGCGTCCCCATCTGGTAGTCGAACCGCTTGAAGCAGGTGTTGTCCTCGCCCGGTTCGCACCAGCAGTCCCGGCCCCAGTCCCGCAGCTGCTCGACGATCCGGGCGAGCACGAGGTTGGCGGTCAGCACGCTGCCGCCCTCGCCGGTGGTGATGTGGTGCGCCGGATAGAAGCTCACGGTGGCCAGGTCGCCGAAGGTCCCGGTGAGCCGGCCGCGGTAGGTGGACCCCAGGGCATCGCAGTTGTCCTCGATGAGGAACAGCTCGTGCTCCTCGGCCAGTTGGGCCACCTCGGCCACCGCGAAGGGGTTTCCCAGCGCATGCGCGACCATGATCGCGCGGGTGCGGGGCCCGATCGCCTCGGCGATCCGCTGCGGGGTGGTGTTGTACGTCCCCAGCTCGACGTCGACGAAGACCGGGACCATGCCGTTCTGCAGGATGGGGTTGACGGTGGTCGGGAAGCCGGCCGCCACGGTGATCACCTCGTCGCCGGGCCGCAGCCGGCGGTCCTCCAGCTGCGGTGAGGTCAGCGCGGACAGTGCCAGGAGGTTCGCCGAGGACCCCGAATTGGTCAGATGCGCCTTGCGCAGACCGAGGACCTTGGCCAGCTCCCGCTCGAATCTGCGGGTGCTGACCCCGGCCGCGATCCGCATGTCCAGCGCCGCCTCGACCAGCGCGACCCGGTCGTCCTCGTCGAGTACGGCGCCCGACGGCCAGATGGGGGTGACACCCGGTGTGAATCCCCGGCGTTCGTTCTCCCGGTGGTAGCCGCGCACCTGCTCCAGGATCCGCGCCTTGCTGTCGGTCATGACCTCTTCCTCATTTCCTCGGGCCCCGGCCGGACGCGCACGGCGGCTCGCCGACCGCTCGCCACAGGCACCGCAGGGAGTCGTCCAGTTCTCTGCTCGGTCGCCACCCCAGCGCCCGGCCGGCGAGGGCGATGTCGATCCGCTGCGGGTAGGCGCCGCCGCCCGGTGCCGCCGGGGTGGGCGCCGGGTCCTGCCGCTCGGCGATCTCGGCGCGCCGTCCGCTGACCACCAGCAGCCGCCGTACGAGGTCTCCGGCGGCGACCGAGGTGCCCCGCCCGATGTTGACGACCGGTTCGGCGACGGGCGCGGCCGCCGCCGCGACCACGGCCTCGGCCACGTCCGTGGCATCGACGAAGTCGCGTCGGGCGGTCAGCGGCCCGAGGCTGAGGACGGCCGGGGCCCCGCTGGAGGGCGCCTCGGCCAGTGCGGCGGCGACCCCGCCCAGCAGGCTGGGCCGCGGCAGCCCGGCGCCCACCGCGTTGGAGACGCGGAGCACCGTCGCATCGACCGCGCCGTCCCGCGCCGCGGCGAGCACGGCCTCGCTCGCCCGCGCCTTGGTCCGTCCGTAGCCGGAGACCGGGCGCAGGGCGGCCGCCTCGGTCACCGGCCGGTCGTCCAGGGGCGGCCCGTACTCGTGGACGGTGCCGAGCTGGAGCAGCCGCGGGGGCCGGGGCAGTCGCGGCAGGACGGTCAGCAGACGGTCGACGAGGTGGACGTTGCCGCGGGTCATCTCCTCCTCGGACACCGCCCACAAGGAACCTGCCGCGTTGACCAGCACCTGCGGGCCGGCGTGGGAGAGGACCTCGGTCAGCGCTCCGGGGTCGGTGGCGGGCACGTCCAGCGCCAGCCATCGCACCGCCTCCGGCGCCGGAACGTCGGCCGGCTGCCGGGCGTTCGCCGAGCGGGAGACGGCGGTCACCTGCCAGCCGGCGCGGCGGAAGGCGGCGCTGATGTGCCGGCCGAGGAAGCCGCCGGCTCCCAGGACCAGGGCATGTCCGGGCGGGCGGACGGCCGGGGGCGTGCCGGGTCCGCCCCGGTCCGTGCGGCGCGTCATCGCTTGGGCCCTTCGCCCGTCGCTCCGGCGCTGCGGCGGATCTCCTCGATCAGCTCCGCCTGGCGCAGCATCGCGTCATGGCCGGTGGCCACCTCGCCGGTGCGCACGGCGCGGACGAAGGCCGCGAGGGTGTTGACACACTGGTCGGCGGCGGGTGTGCGGAGGCGTTCGGTGCCGTCGGCGCGGTCCAGCCGGATCTCGCCCGCGTGGTCGGCGGGCGGGGTGAAGGCGCGGTCGACGGTGATCCGGCCGCTGCTGCCGAGGATCTCGTACCGGCACACATAGGCGTGGTCGATGCCGAAGGTGAGCTGGGCCGTCGCCCCGTCGTCATCGACCAGCAACGCGCTGCCCCCGCAGTCCACTTCCGCCCCCCGGGCGGTGCGCAGTGCCGCGCCGGCGACCCGCAGACCGGGGCCGAGGAACAGCTGGGCGGCGCGCAGCGGGTAGCCGCCGATGTCCAGCAGCGCTCCGCCGCCCAGCGCCGCGGAGAGCCGGATGTCGCCCGGTGGGCGTCGGGGGACGGTGAAGGCCGCGGAGAACGCCCGCGGCACGCCGATGGCGCCGTCGGCGAGGAGCTTGCGCACCTGCTCGTGCCGCGGGTGGTGCACAAACATCACGTTCTCCGCCAGGACCAGCCCCGACGAGCGTGCGAGCGCGGTCAGTTCGGCGGTCTCGGCGCTGCTCGTGGTCAGCGGCTTCTCGGCGAGGACGTGTTTGCCCGCCATCAGGGCGCGCCGGATCCACTGCGGGTGCAGGGACGGCGGCAGCGGCAGATACACGGCGTCGAGGTCGTCGCGCTCCAGCAGCTCCTGGTATCCCGGCGCCGGGGAGCAGCCGAACTCGTCGGCGAATCGCCCAGCCCGCCGGGGGTCGCGGCTCGCGACGGCGGCCAGCCGGGCGCCCGGTGTGGCCAGCAGGGCCGGGACGACCCGGCGCCGGGCGATGTCGGCGCAGCCGAGGACGCCGAAGCGAAGCGGTGGTTCACGGTGCAGCGGTTCGGCCACGGCGCTCATCCCAGGGTGTGCAGACACGTCAGCAGGCTGCGGGCTTCGACGTTGACATGGCCGCCGCAGCGGACGAATTCGCCGAGCTGGTCCGGCGTCATCCACACATAGGAGTCCGGGACGTCGAGCTCCTCGTCGGGGGCGGCCTCGACGATCAGATAGCGGGTCTCGGCGTGGTGGAAGCGCCCGCCTTCCTCGGAGTGGACGGCGTCGAAGCGCACGGCGGAGCGCGGCGCGGTGCGGATCCGGTCCAGGAACACGGGCCGCTCCGACCTGCCGTCCCGGTCGTCCCGGTCGGGGAAGCAGTGCACGGTCGGGCCCATCTCCACCGCGTCGAAGGTGCCGGGCTCGGTGTGGGCCTTGACCAGGAGGTGCGGTACGTCCTCGATCCGCCGGACGAGGAAGGCGGCCAGTCCGCGGCCGGTCGGGGCCACCATGGGCTGGGTCCAGTGCGGCACCTCACGGCCGCCGGCCTCGACATCGACACCGATGACGGTGAAGGGTCCGCCCGCCCGGTGCGCGATGCGCCCGTCGCGGCACTCCCAGTCGGCCAGGTCGGTGAGCGCAACCCTGCGCTGTACCAGCGGTGTTCGGGTCTTGACCTCGGTGAACCAGCTGCGCAGGTACGCGGTGTCGTGCAGTGCGCGGCCGCCCGGCGCGGGCCGGAGGGAGCCGTCGGAACCTGCGGGTGGCGCCGCCGGTGTCGTCAGGGGCATACCGGACAGGACGGTGCGCGAGTCCATGTTGACGAGGTTGTCGAGGTGCAGCAGGGCCCGCAGTTCGGCCAGTTCGATCCACCGGAAGTCGTCCAGGACGGGGATGTCCGCTGCCGGGTCCACCTCGACGATCATGTTGCGGTTGCGCTTGCCGAGGAACCACGCGCCCTGCTCGGACTGGAGCACGTCCAGCAGGACCCGGCCGCGCCGGGGCGCGGTGAAGTGCTCCAGGTAGGGGACGTGGTTGCCCTGGTGGACCCGGGTGTAGTTGCTGCGGGTGGCCTGGACGGTCGGGGAGAGCTGCAGGGTGTTGATGTTGCCCGGCTCCATCTTCGCCTGCATCAGGCAGTACGGCACCGAGTCGAACCGCTTGACGAGGATGCCGAGGATGCCGGTCTCCGGCTGCACGATGACGGGCTGGCTCCAGCGGGCCCCGCCCTCCTCGCCGACGTGGGCCTCCAGCCCCTCCACCGAGAAGAACCGGCCACTGCGGTGGACGAGGTTGCCGGTGTCCTCGTGGAAGCGCCATCCGTCGAGCCGGTCCAGTGCGAGGGGGCGGACCCGGTGCGCGTGCGCGGTCTTGCGGGCTGTGAACCACTCCTGGAAGGCGGGCGCCCGGCGCGGTGCGGCGGTGGTCGTCATCCGCCGCCCCCGAGGCGTACGGGCAGCGAGTTGAGGCCCCTCATCAGGGTGCTGGCCCGCCAGTACAGCTCGGACGGCTCGGCCGCCAGGGCCATGTCCGGGTAGCGCTCCAGCAGCTGGCGGAAGGCGATCTGCGCCTCCATCCGGGCCAGGGGGGCGCCCACGCAGTAGTGGATGCCGTGGCCGAAGGCCAGGTGGCCGCCGGGCGGGCGGGTGAGGTCGAGCCGGTCGGGGTCGGTGAAGCGCTCGCCGTCGCGGTTGGCCGACACCAGCGAGACCAGGACCAGCTCCCCGGCGGGGATGCGTACGCCCGCCAGCTCGACCTCGTCGGTGGTGTACCGGAAGGTGGCGTGCTTGATGGGCCCTTCGAACCGCAGGAACTCCTCGACCGCACCCGGCAGCAGGGCCGGATCGTCGAGCAGGGCACGCAGCTTGCCGCGGTCGCGCAGCAGGTGGAGGGTGCCGTTGCCGATGAGGTTGGTCGTCGTCTCGTGTCCGCCGACCAGCAGCAGGAACGCCATGGGGACCAGTTCGCTGTCGGCGAGGCGGTCGCCGGCGTCGCGGGCCTGTACCAGGGCGCTGAGGATGTCGTCCTGGGGGTCGGCGCGCTTGGCGGCGGTCAGTTCGGTCAGATAGCCGACCATCGACGCCTGCGCCGCGCCGACCGCCTCCGCCGTGGGGCCGGAGACCAGGTGCTGGGACCAGCGGGTGAAGTCGGCGCGGTCCGCTTCGGGGACGCCGAGCAGTTCGCAGATGACGGTGACCGGCAGCGGGAAGGCGAACTCCGCCAGCAGATCGACCTCTTCCCGTCCCTTCATGGCGTCCAGCAGGCCGCTGGTGATGGCCTCGATCCGGGGCCGCAGCCGGTCCACGGCGCCCGGGGTGAACGCCTTGTTGACCAGTTTGCGCAGACGGGTGTGGTCCGGCTGGTCGGAGTGGAGCATGTGCCGGGCGAGGGCGGCGCCGAACGCCCCGCCGGCGGTGTCGGTGCCATGGCGGGCGAAGAGCGCGCTGGTGTGCTTGAGGTCGGTGCTCAGCCGGGCGTCGGTCAGGGCGGCGCGGACCGCGGAGTATGTGCTGACCACCCACACCGGCAGACCGCCGAAGAGCGGTACGGCCTTGGGGAGCGTGGTGCGGTGCACCGGGCCCTGCTCGCGCAGGCGCCGGTAGACCGCGTGCGGGTCCTGCATGAAGTCGGCGTCGCCGAAGGCGTCCGCGACCGGTGCCGTCTCGGTCATCGGCCGGCTCCCTCGGCCTCGTGGACGACCTTGGGGCCGCGCTCGGCGACGGTGATCTCGTCGATGAGCATCTCGGCGGGGAAGGCGGACGGATCGGGGGTGCCCGGTGGCACCGGGCCGCCGGGGCTGCCGATGATGATCGCCAGGCACAGATGCGCCGGCTGGTTGAAGAGCCAGCCCTCCGGGGTGGTGTCCTGCGGCGTCAGCTTGAGGTACGGGCGGGCATCGAGGTGCCAGGTGACGGTGTCCGGGTCGCGGGTCCACACCATGGAGTAGGTGTGGAAGCCGTCGCTGAGCGCTGTGCCGTCCACGGACGCGCCGTGGCCGCCGATGCCGCAGGAGGGCAGCTGGTCGCAGGCCGGTGAGTGCAACGAGCCGTGGACCCGGTCGGGTTGGGAGCCGAGTACCTCGAACACGTCCATCTCGCCCGCCCGGAACCAGCGGTCCAGTTCCGCCTCTCCGGGCTCGGGGTACCGCATCGCGTTGCCCCAGGCCCACAGGGCGCAGTCCAGACCGGGGCCGGGGGCGGTCCGTACCCGCGCCTGGATGCGCAGGGCCCCGCCGCTGGGCGGCAGCAGGTCCTCGCGGCGGCTTTCGAGCCAGGCGGCCGTGAAGCCGCCTTCGGCGTCGCGGGTGGCGGTCATCTTTAGCCGTCCCGCGCCGTCGAGCGCCATATGCCCGCTGTCGTCGGCGTGCGTCTCGACTCCGGCGCCGAAGGGCCGGCCGGTGCGTACCAGCCAGCGTCCGGTGTCCGGCGCGGAGCCGGCCGGGCCCGTGAAGTCGTCGTGCAACAGGACGCGCCACTGCGTCGAGGAAAGCGTGCGAGCTTTTGGATCAGCTGTCGTCATCGGCCTCTCGCAGCGATAGCGTACCTACGTGCATTCACCGGACTCACGGTATGCGGGGTGCGCAATGGACGTAACCCCTAGCCCCTGTTGGTAACCCCTAGATTCCGGGTATTGACATCGCTGCTAGTGTCGGCGACACATCGGGGCAGCATTGTGCGCGGCAGCTTTTCGGCACCGCCATGAGAGACAACCTTTATTCGGGGGCGTAATGCGGGCGCTGTTCATGTTCCTGTCCGGCTTCAGCCATATCTCTCCGTCCATTCCGTTGGCCTGGGCATTACGGTCGGCGGGGCACGAGACCCTTTACACCGGAGCCGGTCAACGGACGCGAGTCGTGGCCGAATCGGGACTCTCGATGGCCGATACCGCACCCGATTCGGACGTGGAATCGGTCCTCGTGACCCGTCCCGGAACTCACGCACCGCCGCCCGGAGAAAACAAAGAGGAAATCGGCCGGGAACGCCGGAGCATCGCCCACCTCTCGGGGATGTTCGACCCCGCGAAGATTATCGACGCGCGGGACGCGGCCCGGATCGCCGAGACGTTCGCGGGTTTCGCCGCGTTGACCCTGGACGGCGATCTGGAAATCGCGCGGCGCTGGCGTCCGGACCTCATCATCCATGAGCCGTCCCACATCGGCGCACCCCTGGTCGCAAGCCGGCTCGGAATTCCCCGGGTGCAGCTGGAGATTCATCTGCAGGGCGTGGACCGCTTCTTCCACCCGCGGTTCACCCACTGGCTGGCCGAGCACCACGGCGTACCCGCCATCGAACCGCCCGCCGTCTCCCTGAGCATGGCACCGCCCAGCGTCGTCGCACCGCAGCCGACGGCCCGGCCCATGCGCTATCTGCCGCACAACGGCGGCGGTGTGCTCCCGGACTGGGTGACCCGGCAGGCCGAGCGCCCCCGGGTGTGTCTCACGCTGGGCACGGTGCTGCCCGGCGTCGAGGGCGTGGGCCACCTCAAGCAGGTGGTGCACGAGGCGGCGCGTACCGGCGCGGAGATCGTGCTGGCCGTGGGCGACAGCGATCTGACGGCGCTGGGCGATCTCCCGGACAATGTCCGCCCGACCGGCTGGATCCCGCTGCACGAACTCCTGCCGAGCTGTTCGGCGGTGGTGCACCACGGCGGGGACGGGACGACGTTCACGGCCCTGGCCAGGGCCGTACCGCAGCTCATCGTGCCGCACGGCAACGAACAGCTGCTCAACACGAAGGCGGTCGCCGACCGCGGAGTCGGCGTGGGCATCGAGCTGGACGCCTTCACCACCGCTCACCTCTCGGCGCTGCTGGAGGACGCGGCGTACCGCGCGGCCGCCGAGGAGGTACGGGCCGAGATCGAGGCGATGCCCGCACCGGCCGAGACCGTGCCCGTGCTGCTGGACCTGCTGTCCTGACCGTCCGGCTGCCCTGCCCGCTCGGACCGCCCCGCCGCGCCGACCGCCGTGTCTGCCCCGACTTCTGTGGGCGTGCCCTCGTGCGCCCCGTACGACGTTCCGGAGGAATCATGAAAAGAGTCGTCCTCGGCCTCGGTGCCGCTGCCCTGGCCCTCGCCGCGACCGTCGGTGTGGCGGTGGCCGACACCAGTGGAGCCGACACGCCGGCGTCGCGTCTGGTGGTGGAGGAGCAGATCACCGACATCTCCATACCGGCGGACGCGAAGGTGGGGACCTCCTTCACCAGTTACGCCGACATCACCGACACCGCCAAGAAGAAGATCGGTGAGACCGGCGGCCAGTGCGCCGTCGTCAAGGCCGCGTTCCAGGGCCACATGTGGGCGGCCCAGTGCACCAGCATGTGGCAACTGCCCGGCGGGCAGCTCAGCGTGAGCCAGCTGCTGCCCTTCGACACCGTCACCGGCACCGCCAAGAAGTCCGCTGGCGCCCGGTCCGCCGACTACGCCTTCGACGGTGTGGTCACCGGCGGCTCCGGCAAGTACCGCGGCGCCCGCGGCGAGGTCCACTTCAGCCAGGTCCAGGACGCGCCCAGCGGATTCTTCGGATTCCGGGCGGAGTTCACCCTCAGCCGCTGAGCGCCCCCGTACGCACCCGTCCCGACCACCACCGGCCGCACCACGCGCGGGCCTCGGCCCCGTCAGCACCCCTCGGAGTAAAGGCACATGAGCCAGCTGCCGCCGTCACCCCGGAAGCACCTCGACAGCCCCCGCACCCGCGCCGTTCTGCGCATCCAGCAGCAGATCGTCTCCGCGGCCCGCGACCATCTGCGCGACCTCGGCTTCGTCGAGCTGCTGCCGCCCGTCATAGGCCCGGCCACCGACCCGGGCGGACGCGGCGCCAAGCAGGTCGACGTCGACTACTACGGGCACCGCTACAAGCTGATGACCAGCGCCATCATGTACAAGCAGGCGGCGCTGCTGTCGTTCGACAAGATCTTCTGTGTGGCGCCCAACGTCCGTCTGGAGCCACCGGAGACCTGCTCGACCCAGCGGCATCTGGCGGAGTTCCACCAGTTCGACGTGGAGATCGCGGGCGCCGGCGCACAGCAGGCGATGGGCGTCGCCGAGGACATCGTGCGGACGGCGGTGCGCTCGGTCACCGAGCGGCTGCCCGGGGACCTCGACCTCCTCGGCCGGGACCCCGGCGTCTTCGCCGATCTGCTCGCCCGGCCCTTCGACCGCATCACCCACGCCACGGCGGTCGCCGATCTGGGCGCGCTGGGACACGAGCAGAACCCGGACGCGGAGATCGACTGGGAGGGTGAGGCGCTGCTGTCCCGCAAGGCCACCCGCCCGTTCTTCGTCACCAGCTACCCGAAGGGCTCGCGCGGCTTCTACGACCGCGAGGACCCCGACGTACCCGGCACGCTGCGCAACTTCGACCTGCTGGCGGCCGAGGGGTTCGGCGAGCTGATCAGCGGCGCCGAGCGGGAGTTCGACCACGCGCGGATCGTGACACGGATGCGGGAGACCGGGGAGAACCCGGGGAAGTACGAGCACTTCCTGGAGGTGGCCCGCGAGGGCATCCCGGCCAGCGCCGGGTTCGGCATCGGCATCGAGCGCCTGACCCGCTATGTCTGCGGCCTGGACGCGGTCTGGGAGGCCACCGCCTTCCCCAAGATCCCCGGTGTGGTGTCGTTGTGACGGACGCACAGGGCCTGACGGCGCCCGGGTTCCCCGAGGCGGCGGTGCGCGAGCGGGCGCGCTCGGGCACCGCCGCGGCCTTCCCGCCTCTCGCCGGCTACGGGCAGACGCTGTTCGGCGCGGCCCCCGTACCGCAGGGCATGCCGGAGGACGCACTGGAGACCGGGCGCCTGGTACCGCCGGTGTTCATGCCGCGGCGCCTGGAGAAGCTCATCGAACTGGGCCGCGAGCCCCAGCACTCCGATGTGGAACTGACCACCGACATCGGGGGCTTCCGCGCGCCGCTGCCGCTGTACGTCTCGGCGTTCGGCTCGACCCGCGCCGCCGGCGACGGCCTCGGAGTAGCGGTCGGCCGGCAGGCGGGGCGGCTCGGCCTGCCCATGGTCATCGGCGAGAACGTGGTGCCCGTCAGCGGCTACGGGCGGCCGGGCGACGCCGCCGGGGCCGCCTCCGGCCTGCTGCGCCGCATCCGCGCCTACACCGACGAACTGCCCGAGGGCACCGGCGGCGTCGCCGTGCAGCAGAGCACCGAGGACGCCGACGCCGAGGTGTGGAACCTGGTCCACAGCGACCCGCACACCCGGCCGCTGCTGGACTCCGGGCGGCTGGCCTTCGAGCTGAAGGTAGGCCAGGGCGCGAAACCGGGCCTGGGCGGGATGACGGTCGTGGACGCGGCGGACGCGGACCGGCTGGCCGACCGCTACCGGGTCCAGGACGCCCTCGGCGACGACGGCCACGTACTGCGCTGCAGTGCGCCGGGGACGGTCACCGAGGAGATCCTGCGCCAGCAGATCCGCTTCATGCGCAGCAACTATCCGCGGGTGCGGGTGTGGGTGAAGCTGTTCCCGGGCCGGGACGTGGACCGGGCGGCGGCGGTGGCGTGGCAGGCCGGCGCAGACGCGGTGACCGTCGACGGCGCCGAGGGCGGCTCCGGCTGGGCGCCCCACGCCTTCCTCGACGGGGTCGGTCTGCCACTGGGCGAGTGCCTGCGCCGGATCGGTCCGGGGGCGCACCCGCTGCTGGTCAGCGGACGCATGTGGGAGGGCGGCCGGGTGGCCAGGAGCCTGGCCCTGGGCGCCCGCGCGGCCGGTCTGGGCCGCGCCGCGCTGCTGGCGGCGGACGAGGACCCGGACCACGGGCTGATCCGTCTGGTCGCCTGTCTGGAGATCGAACTGCGGCTCCTGGTGAGCGCGTTGGGCAAGTACACGGCGGCCGATCTGGCGCCGGAGGACATCTGGCCGCAGCCGTCCGCCGAGCGGCGACCGCAGCCGACGAAGGAGCCCTCATGAGCAACCCGTTCGAGACGTACGACGGCGGCCATATGGTCCTCGCGGACGCCCTGGGCCATCAGAGCCTGTGGCCGGCCGGCATCGCCGTCCCCGAAGGCTGGTCGGTGACCCATGGCGCCGACAGCCGGGAGGGCTGCCTGGCCCACATCGAGCGCCACCCGACCGATCTGCGGACCGTCGGGTTCCGCGCGGCACCCGCACCCGCCGGAGCCTGTGTGCACGAGCTGTTCGAGGCGCAGGCCGAGCGGGCGCCCGCGGCCGTCGCCCTCGTCCACGAAGCGGACGAGATGACGTACGGCGCCCTCAACGAGCGGGCCAACCGGCTGGCGCACCGGCTGGCCGGTCTCGGCGTCGGACCGGGCACGCTGGTCGGTGTGCATCTGGAGCGCGGCTTCGACATGGTGGTGGCGCTGCTGGCGGTGCTCAAGGCGGGCGGCGGCTACACCATGCTGGACCCGCAGTTCCCCGCGGAGCGGCTGGCTCTCTCCCTGCGGGAGACCGGCGCGCCCCTGCTCCTCACCTCGCGCTCCCTCAGCGGCCGCCTCACGGGCGTGACCACGCTGTACGCCGAGGACGAGGAGGCGTACGACGCCCGCACCGGCAACCTGGGCACCCGGGTCGGCCCGGAGGACGTCGCCTGCGTGATGTTCACCTCCGGCTCGACCGGCCGGCCCAAGGGCGTGATCTCCCCGCACCGTGCCCTGACCGGCACCTATCTCGGGCAGGACTACTCGGGGTTCGGGCCGGACGAGGTGTTCTTGCAGTGCTCCCCGGTGTCCTGGGACGCCTTCGGGCTGGAGCTGTTCGGCGCCCTGCTGTTCGGCGCGCGCTGTGTGCTCCAGAGCGGCCAGAACCCGGACCCGCTGGAGATCGGCGATCTGGTGGCGCGGCACGGCGTCACCATGCTCCAGCTCTCGGCGAGTCTGTTCAACTTCCTGGTGGACGAGGTGCCGGAGGCGTTCGAGGGGGTGCGCCATGCGATCACCGGCGGCGAGCCCGCCTCGGTCCCGCATGTCGCCAAGGCCCTCCGGGACCATCCGCGGCTGCGCGTCGGCAACGGGTACGGCCCCGCGGAGAGCATGGGTTTCACCACTCATCACGCGGTCGTCCCCGAGGATCTGACGGGTAGCGCCCTGCCGATCGGCCGGCCCGTCGCGGGCAAGCGGTCCTACGTCCTGGACGACGAGCTCAAGCCCGTGGCGAGCGGGGCGCTGGGCGAGCTGTATGTGGCCGGTGTCGGGCTGGCCCACGGCTATGTGAACCGGCCGGCGCTGACCGCCGAGCGGTTCGTCGCCGACCCCTTCGCGGGGCCGGGCGGCGCGCGCATGTACCGCACCGGCGATCTGGCCCGGTGCCGGGAGGACGGGGTGCTGGAGTTCGTGGGGCGCGCCGACGACCAGGTCAAGATCCGTGGGTTCCGGGTCGAGCCGGGCGAGGTGGAGGCGCGGCTGGTGGGCCACCCGTCGGTCAGTCAGGCGGCGGTGCTGGCACAGGAGTTCCGGCTGGGCGACAAGCAGCTGGTCGCGTATGTCGTGGCCGAGCGGACGGCGGCCGGTACCGCGCCGGACGCCTCCGAGCTGCGCCGGCATCTGGCGAGCGCGTTGCCCGCCTACATGGTGCCGGTGGAGTTCGTGCCGGTGGACGCGCTGCCGCGGACCCCGAACGGGAAGCTGGACCGTCGGGCGCTGACCGGTGGGAGCTGAGCGGCACCAGGTCCGCGGGACCCGAAGGAGCCGGTCCGCTTCGTGCGGGCCGGCTCCTGCTGTGTGCGGTTGCGTTGCTGCGGGTTGCCGTGCGGGGTTCCGTTCCGGTGGGTGGCGCGGCCTCGCGGCCGCGCGGGGGGGTCGCCGCCCCGGGCCGCGCCACCCGGCTCACAGGCCCGCGCGCTGCTTGAGCGGCTCCCACCACTCGCGATGCGTGCGGTACCAGTCGATGGTCTCCGCGAGAGCGGTGTCGAAGTCGCGGCGCGGGGCGTACCCCAGCTCGGTACGGATCTTCGTCCAGTCCACCGAGTAGCGCCGGTCGTGGCCCTTGCGGTCCGCGACATGGTCGACCCGGTCCCAGCCGGCGCCGCACGCCTCCAGCAGGCGCTCGGTCAGCGCCAGGTTGGACAGCTCGGTGCCGCCGCCGATGTTGTAGACCTCGCCGGGGCGGCCCTTGGTGCGCACCAGCTCGATGCCCTGCACATGGTCGTCGATGTGCAGCCAGTCGCGGATGTGCAGCCCGTCGCCGTACACCGGGACCCGCCTGCCGTCCAGGAGGTTGGTGACGAACAGCGGGATGAGCTTCTCGGGGAAGTGGTGGTGCCCGAAGTTGTTGGAGCACCGGGTCACGCGTACGTCCAGGCCGTGGGTGCGCCCGTAGGCCAGCGTGATCATGTCGCTGGACGCCTTGGCCGCGGCGTAGGGGGAGTTGGGGGCGACCGGGTGGTCCTCGGTCCAGGAGCCGGCGTCGATGGAGCCGTAGACCTCGTCGGTCGAGATGTGGACGAAGGTGCCGAAGGAGTCCTGGTGGTGCAGCGCCGCGTCCAGCAGCGTCTGGGTGCCGACGACGTTGGACATGATGAAGTCGGACGCACCGCGTATGGAGCGGTCGACGTGCGACTCCGCCGCGAAGTGCACCACGGTGTCGTGCTCCGCGACGAGCTTGTCGACCAGCCCGGCGTCACAGACGTCGCCGTGGACGAAGGTGAAGCGCGGGTCCTCCCACACGGCGGCGAGGTTGGCGGTGTTGCCGGCGTAGGTGAGCTTGTCCAGTACGGTCAGCCGGCTGATGTCCGCGGCACCGGGGGTGCCCAGGACCGTGCGTGCGTAGTGGGAGCCGATGAAGCCGGCTCCTCCCGTGACCAGGATCCTCATGACGCGATCTGCACCGTGCTGTGGTCGCCCAGGACGAGGCGATGGGTACGGGGTCCGTGGGACGCGGGGGTGACCTCCACATTGCGTCCGATCAGCGAGGCGGCGATACGGCGCACGCCGGTGATCCGGGTCTCCGGCAGGACGACGGAGTACTCGACCTCGCAGTCGTCGAGCCGGCAGCCCTCGCCGATGGAGGTGAACGGCCCGACGTAGGAGTCGGTGACGGTGCTGTTCGTGCCGATCACCGCGGGGCCGACGATGCGGGAACCGCGGATCTGGGATCCGGCCTCCACGACGACCCGGCCGATGATCTCGCTGTGTTCGTCGACCAGCCCGTCCAGCCGGGGCTCGGCGCTCTCCAGGACGGTGCGGTTGACCTCCAGCATGTCCACCACGCTGCCGGTGTCCTTCCAGTAGTCCTCGATGAGGGTGGAGCCGACGCTCCGCCCGGCGTCGATCAGCCACTGCAGGGCGTGGGTGATCTCCAGTTCGCCCCGGCGGGACGGCTCGATGGCGCGCACCGCCTCGTGGACGGCCGGTGTGAACAGGTAGACACCGATCATCGCGAGGTCGCTGCGGGGCCGCTCGGGCTTCTCCTCCAGCCCCACGACCCGACCGTCCGGGCCGAGTTCGGCGACCCCGAACGCGCTGGGGTCGGCCACCCGGGTCAGCAGGATGTGCGCGTCGGGCCGTTCGAGCTGGAAGTCCTCGACGAGTCCGGAGAACCCGCCGCAGACGAAGTTGTCACCGAGGTACATCAGGAAGTCCTCCTCCCCCAGGAACTCCCGGGCGACCAGGACCGCGTGGGCCAGGCCGAGCGGGGCGTGCTGGGGGATGTAGGTGACCTTCAGGCCGAACCGCGATCCGTCGCCCACCGCCGCGCGGATCTCCGCCGCGGTGTCGCCGACGACGATGCCGACGTCGATGATCCCGGCGCGGGCGATCGACTCCAGGCCGTAGAACAGCACCGGCTTGTTGGCCACCGGCACCATCTGCTTGGCGGAGGTGTGGGTGAGCGGACGCAGTCTGGTTCCGGTCCCGCCGGCCAGCACGAGTGCTCTCATCGGTCTTCGACCGCCTTTCCGCGCGTGGGCCCGCGCAGCTCGCCGTACGGGTCGCCGTCGAAGGTGCGGCGCACATAGGACAGGGCACTCATCAGCTCGCCGGAGGTGACCGGCCGGCTGCGGCCGCGCCCGACCAGCGGGGCGAGGGGCAGCGAGCCGACGTCGGCCCAGCACAGCCGGCCGTCGCGGTCCAGATAGCTCCTGCTGCGGCCGGCGTTGTCCGGGTGGAGGCAGTAGGGGATGTCCAGCAGTCCGCGCTTGAACGCCTGGACCAGGGCCCGGCCGATGTCCGGTGCGGCGTTGAGCACCGCGTCGACGAGGGCGTACGCCTCGGCGTGGACCTGGGAGTCGTCGTCGGCGGGCCCCGGGTTCCGTTCCGGGTGGCCGGCCGCGGTGCGGGCCGCGTGTTCCAGCGCGGCGACGTTCTCGGCGACCGTGGGGATGCGCTCGGCCTCCGCCTCGGTCTTGACGATGAGCCGTTCGGCTCCGGTGGCCCGGGCCAGCCGCGCGGCCGCGCCGAGCAGGCCACGGGCGCCGGCCGGGGTCTGCGGGTACACGCCCATGTAGGCGTAGACGACGATGTGGAGGTCCGCGTCGGGCAGCAGCCGCGCGCACAGCCCGCGCAGCGCGCGGATCGCCTCCCGGTCCTGGCCCGGGTGGCTCTGCTGGGCGTAGCTCACCGAGATGCTGCGCAGACCGTGACGGTAGAAGAACAGCGCCTCCAGGACGCTGAGGGCCACCAGCTGCCCCGGCGGGCACAGCTGCCCGAGCATGCAGCCGCCGAAGGTCTCCAAGTGGGGTTCCACGCCCCACTCCCGCAGCCCCGCGAAGTCCTCGCAGCAACGGGCCCAGCTGTGCACGGACTTCTCCAGCGGCGTACGGCCGTAGGGCAGGCAGTAGGAGACCGGGCCGCCCTCGGACGCCGAGAGCCCGACCGCCGTCAGCGCCGTGAAGATGTGGCCGGGGTCGGCCGAGCCGTGCCGGACCTGTACGGGGAAGTCGTCGTCGGCGATGTCCGCGAGGACGCGCTCGGTCGTCTCCCGCGGGTGGGTGGCGAGGGGGTAGCCGTTGAGCGCGATGCCCCGGCGCACGGCGTCGCGGGCCGCCGTCAGATCGCCGACGCGGGTGTAGCTGTCGACGGTGACGGTGCCCACGGTGGTCGCCGAGGCGCGCCGGGTGGCCAGCAGTCCGGCCCGCATGTGTGCCGGGTCGCTGAATCCCATGCGCGGCTGAACGACGAGTTCACCGGACGCCGCCCGGCGGCGTACGAACTCACCGAAGCCGGCGGAATTCCCGGCCGCACCGCGTTCCGCCGAGTGCGGCGGAACACGGAATTCTCGGTTCATGACGCCACTCGTTCGAAGACATGGCTCAGATAGCGCTCGAATTCCGGTACGGCATCGGGTCCGTCGGGGAACACCGCGTCAAATCCCGCGTCGAGCAGCGGGTCCACGCACAGACCGTCCCGCACCCCGGATATCCCCAGCTTCCCGCCGAGCACCATACGGGTCCCGGCGAGCGGGAGCCGTGCCCGCAGTTTCCTGATGACGCGCAGGCCGTCCTGGTATCCGTGGCCGTTCACGCTGCTGATGACCAGCATGTCCGGGGTGCGGTCCAGGCATTCGGCGACGAGCAGTTCGTCGGGTACGCAGGCGCCGAGATTCACCACCTCGAAACCGTGCTCTTCCAGCAGGAGTTGGAGGTACACGAGGTTCCAGGTGTGGGCGTCGGAAGCGAGACTGCTGACGATCACTACTCCCCGTGCATCGTCGAATGCGCGCCCCATTGCCTTGCCCATCCACCCACCCCGAATACCTGGACCCACAAAAACCTGCCTGCCGCTTTCGCAGGCTAGCCCGCTGAAAGAGCGCCTCAAAACCCCTACTGCCCCTATCTGCGTTCGGGCGCAGGGGTGCCGGGACACCGGGCCGTCCGGCCGCCGCGGCCCGGGGCGCCGGCCCGCACACCCCCGGCGCCCCCCACCCCATGGGCAACTCGGTAAGTCTCTTAACCCGGTTCAGTTATGCTGTCCGGGTCAACCACCGCTGTCGCCGTACGGCTTACGGACGGCGCACACGCAGCACAGCCAGGCGGTCACTGCGGAAAGGTCGCGATCGATGACGCCATACGCCCAGGACTCGTACACCTCGGACTCCTGCGCCGGCGCGGGCACCGCCGGGCTGGACGACGTACTCGCCGCGGAGCGGGAGTACGTCGCCCTGTGCCGGGCGGCGATGACCCGGCAGGTCGAGGACGCGGGACTGCAGGTCACCGAGGGCGCGGAGGTATCGGGCGACGGCGCGAGCGCGGAGGCGCTGGGCCGGTATCTGCGCACCCGGGCCAGGGACATGGCAGAGGAGCCGGACAGCCCGCTCTTCTTCGGACGCCTCGACTTCGACGACGCCCCGGAGACCGGGGACCACCGCGCACAGCGCTACTACATCGGGCGCCGACGGGTCTCGGAACATCCGGCGGCACCACCGCTCGTCATCGACTGGCGGGCCCCCGTCTCGCGCACCTTCTATCAGGCAAGTGCCCTGGAGCCGCAGGGAGTCGCGGTGCGCAGGCGCTTCGGCTGGGCGCCGCTGAGCAGCGGTGAGCCGAAGGATCTGACGGGCCTGGAGGACGAGCACCTCGACCGGCAGGAGGACGTCCCGGCGGGGGCGAGCCGGATCGTCGCGGCCGAGATCGAGCGCCCGCGCACGGGTCCGATGCGCGATATCGCCGCCACCATCCAGCCGGAGCAGGACGACTTGGTCCGCCGTGAATTGGCCGACTCGGTGTGCATCCAGGGGGCGCCGGGCAGCGGCAAGACCGCGGTCGGTCTGCACCGTGCGGCATACCTGCTGTACACCTACCCGCAGCGGCTGCAGCGCAGCGGTCTGCTGATCATCGGCCCCAACCCGACGTTCCTGCGCTATATCGCCCAGGTCCTGCCGGCGCTCGGCGAGATCGACATCGCGCAGTGCACGGTGGAGGACGTGGTCGCCCGCCACCCCGTTCAGGCCGTCGACGGTGAACTGGCGGCGGCGGTCAAGCAGAGCGACCGGATGGCGACCGTACTCGAACGGGCCCTGTACGGCCGGGTGGCCACGGTCCCGGAGGGCATCACCGTTCCCGACGGCTCCTACCGCTGGCGGGTCTACGGCGACGAGCTGAGCCGGATCGTGGACGAGGTGCGCGCGCAGGCGGCGCCGTACGCGGTGGGACGGGAGCACGTCCGCTCGCGGGTGGTGTCCCTGGTCCAGGAGCAGGCGGAGCGCCGGGCGGGCCCGAAGAACATGACCTGGCAGCGGAAGACCGGCCGGTGCCGGCCGATCGCGGCGTTCCTGGACGCCGTGTGGCCGACGGTCCGGGCGGAGGAGGTGGTCGCCGGACTGCTGGGCGACGCCTCGGTGCTGGCCGAGGCCGCGGAGGGGCTGCTCGACGCGGACGAGCAGGCGGCGATCCTGTGGAGCAAGCCGCCGCGGTCGGCCAGGAGCGCCAAGTGGTCGGCGCAGGACATGCTGTTGATCGACGAGGTCGCGGGCCTGATCGAGCGGCCCGGAAGCTTCGGGCACGTGGTCGTGGACGAGGCGCAGGACCTCTCCCCCATGCAGTGCCGGGCGATCGCCCGTCGCAGCGGCTTCGGCTCGCTCACCGTACTGGGCGATCTGGCGCAGGCCACCGCTCCCTGGGCGGCACGCTCCTGGGCCGAACAGCTGGCGCACCTGGGCAAGACCCAGGGCACGGTCACCGAACTCACCACCGGCTTCCGGGTGCCGGCCGCCGTGATGTCGCTGGCCAACCGGGTGCTGAGCGCGCTCGACGTGGATGTGCCGGCCGCCCGGTCGCTGCGCCAGGACGGCGCACTGTCCGTCCGGCAGGTGCCGGACGCGCGCTCCGCGACGGTCGAGGCCGCACGCCGGGCACTGGAGCACGAGGGCGCCATCGCGGTGATCACCGCGGACGACGAGGCGGAGCGGACGGCCGAGGCGCTGCGCGCGGCCGGCCTGGAGGTCTCCACCTCCGAGGACGTCGGCACGGCGGCGCGGCTCGCGGTGCTCCCCGCGAGGGTCGTCAAGGGTCTGGAGTACGACCACGTGATCGTCGTCGAACCGTCGGCCATCGTGGAGGCCGAGGAGCGCGGTCTGCACCGGCTGTACGTGGTCGTGACCCGCGCGGTGTCCCGACTGGAGGTGCTGCACGCCCGCCCGCTTCCGGGGCCGCTCGCCGGCTGAACACGGGACGGCGTACGCGAAACGAAGGGAGCACGCCCCTGGTCGGGGACGTGCTCCCGGTGCGAAGTTCGGTGGAATCAGGCGCCGACGTCCGTGGATTCGGGCGGCGACGCCCGTGGATTCAGGCGATGCGCAAGGCCGTTCCGGAGGCGGTGCCGTTCAGGCAGTGGTGCCGTTCAGGCGGTGCGTACGGCCGAGGGCCCGGCGAGCCCCCACTCCAGCAGCGCGAAGGCGTGGTCGGCGTCGGCGACCGCCTGCGGGTAACTGCCGTCCGCCGTGGCGCCGTCGACGATCCGCTGCCAATTCGCCGCGGCCAGGATGCGCTGGGCCGCGATCACCTGGCCGGCGACCAGCCGGGGCGTGAGGTCGGCGGGCCCGGCGTCCAGCGCCTCGGCCAGCGCCTGCGCCAGGGCGTCCTCGGCGCGGCTCTGATACTGCACCACGCGGGTCTGCAGGCTCGGTGTGGAGTACACCAGGCCGTGGAAGTCGAGGACTTCCTGCTCGTCGTTCAGTCCCGTGATGGGGTCCCGCCGGGCCAGTCCGTCGGCGAAGTGCTGATGCAGGGCCGCCAGGGGCGAGACGCCCGACCGGCGCTCGCGCACGACCTCGCTCGCCACCGTCTCGTGGTCGGCGAAGCGGTGCACCACGAGGTCTTCCTTGGTCGGGAAGTACTTGAACAGCGTCGGCTTGGAGACCTCGGCCGCCGCCGCCACATCCACGACGGAGACCTGGTCGAACCCGTGCCGGAGAAACAGTGAGATCGCGGCGTCGGAGATCGTCTGCCGCGTTCGCTGCTTCTTGCGCTCCCGGAGCCCCATCGGCTCGTCTCGCTCTTCCACCCCTGCACCCTAACACGCAGCTAACCAGGTCAAGGAGATGACCAAGTTCATATCTTGACTCGGTTAACGAATTGGGGTTTACTGCTGCTATCGCAGTTCGGTGCCGCTCCGGCCTGCGACAACGAGCGCATGAGGAAGAAAGAGGAACCGACATGACACAAGCGACCGCGGCCTCGCCCCCGAGGTCTGCGCGCTTCCGGTGGTGGGGCCTGGCGGTGATCGGGATCGCCCAGCTGATGGTCATGCTGGACACCACGATCGTGAACATCGCCCTCCCCTGGGCCCAACGGGCGACCGGCATGTCGGACGCGGACCGGCAGTGGGTGATCACCGCCTACACCCTCGCCTTCGGCGGCCTGCTGCTCCTGGGCGGCCGGATCGGTGACCTCGTGGGACGCAAGCGGGCCTTCGTCATCGCGGTCGCCGGATTCACCGTCGCCTCAGCGGCCGGCGGTGCCGCGCCCAACGCCGCGGTCCTGGTCGGCTCCCGCGCCGCACAGGGCCTCTTCGCCGCGCTCCTCATCCCCGCGACGCTGGCGATGCTGACCACGACGTTCACCGAGCCCCGGGAGCGCGCCAAGGCGTTCGGCGTCTTCAGCTCGGTTGCCGCGGCCGGCGGGGCGCTGGGGCTGCTGTGCGGCGGTGTGATCACGCAGTACCTCAACTGGCGCTGGTGTCTGTACGTCAACGTCCCCATCGGGATCCTGGTGGCCGCCGGCGCCGGGCTGCTGCTGCCGGGTCTGCCGGCCCAGCGGGGCGTGCGGATCGACGTCCCCGGTGCGGTGCTCTCCAGCGGCGGCATGGTGGCGCTGGTCTACGGGTTCAGCGAGGCCGCCGACGAGGGCTGGGGGTCGGGCCGGGTGATCGGCGTGCTGGTAGCCGCCGTGGTGCTGCTGACCGTCTTCGTCGTGCTGCAGGCCAAGGTCCGCGACCCCCTGCTGCCGCTGCGGGTCCTGGCCGAACGCAACCGGGCCGGTGGCTTCCTCACCATCGCGCTGGCCATGGTCGGCATGTTCGGGCTCTTCCTGATCATGACGTTCCAACTCCAGGTCGTCATGGACTACTCACCGGCGCGCGCCGGGCTGGCGCTGCTCCCGGCGACCCTGGCGACGGTGCTCACCACGACCCAGGTCACCGCGCGGCTCATGCCGCGGGTGCCGGTGCGGCTGCTGGTGGCACCGGGCCTGCTGCTGGCCGCGGCCGGACTGTTCAACCTCGGTCGGCTGACCCCGGAGAGCTCGTACGCCTCCACGCTGCTGCCCACCCAGATACTGCTCGGCGCCGGGCTGGGCCTGGTGATGACGCCCTGCGTCAACATCGCGACGAACAAGGTGCCGCCCGCCGATGTCGGAGTCGTCTCGGCGTTCGTCAGCACCTCGCAGCAGATCGGCGGCTCGATCGGGACGGCCCTGCTCAACACCATCGCGACGAGCGTGACGGCCACGGCCCTGGCCTCGCGGGCCCATGACGCCGCGGCCACCGCGGAGGCGACCGTACACGGATACGCGGTGGCGAGCCTGTGGGCCGCCGGGATCCTGCTGGTCACAGCCGCCGTCGCGGCGGCCCTGATCAATGTCGACCTGCGGACGCCGCCTCCGGCGGAGGCACCGCCCGCGTCCGTCAAGGAGGAAGTCTCCCCGGGCACCTGACCACACGTCTCCGATGACCAACAGTCGCCGGGTTCCCCCGGCCCAGCGGCTGTCCCCGGCCGCCCCACCGCAGCTGACTTCACGCCGGTGGGGCGGCCACCTCTTTGAGTTGAGGAAGGTCCCATGTCACAGCGTTCGGCCCCGGCACGCCTCCGGCAGCTCGACTCGGCATTCCTGCAGGACCCGCACTCCCTCTACTCCGCACTGCACGACGACGGGCCGGCGCACCAGGTGGTCCTCCCGCCGGATCTCCCGGTCTGCGGCGGCCAGCCGGTGTGGGTCATCACCGGTTACCAGGCGGTGCGGGCGGCCCTGACGGACCCCCGGCTGAGTACGGATCTGCGCAGGACGGACCCGCTCTTCGCGCGGAACGCGCCGGACAGCGACAAGCGCGGTGCGTTCTCCGCCTCGCTCGCCACGCACATGCTGCACAGCGACCCGCCGGACCACACCCGGCTGCGCCGCCTGGTCAACGGAGTCTTCACCACCCGCGCCGTCGAAAGGCTCCGCCCCGACATCGAGCGCCTCACCCATCAGCTGCTGGACGAGCTGCCCGACGGCGCCACGGTGGATCTGCTGGACGCCTTCGCGTTTCCGCTGCCGATCAGGGTGATCTGCCTGCTGCTCGGGATACCGACTGGGGAAGAGGCGGCCTTCAGCTCCTGGTCCAGGGCGCTGGTCTCCGGCGGGACCTCGAAAGCGGCGACCGCCGCTTCGACCGCGCTGATCCGGTACCTGCGTGGTCTCATCGAGCGCAAGCGCCGCGAACCGTCCGGCGATGTGCTGTCCACGCTGGTGTCGGCGCGGGACGACGAGGACCGGCTGAGCGAGACCGAGCTGCTCTCGATGGCGTTTCTGCTGCTGGTCGCCGGCCATGAGACCACGGTCAACACGCTGGGCAACGGGATGTTCCATCTTCTGGCGCGCCGCGACCAGTGGGAGCGGCTGCTCGCCGACCGGTCGCTGCTGCCTTCGGCGGTGGAGGAATTCCTGCGGGTGGAGGGCCCCTTGAAGCACGCCACGTTCCGCTGTGCCACGCGGCCCGTGCGCATCGGTGACGTGGAGATCCCCGCCGGGGACTTCGTCCTGCTGTCGCTGGCCTCCGCCAATCGCGACCCGCAGCGCTTCGCCCGCCCGCACGACCTCGATACCCCGGCCAGGACACCTCCGCCTACCTCCCCCCGACCACCCTCCTGGCCCCGCCCCCCTCCTCGCCGCTCCACCACGCCGAGCCCTTCGGCCCCG